>JACCUZ010000389.1 GCA_013698395.1 Sporichthyaceae bacterium | reverse complement strand
CGCAGCCACTCGGTCGCGGTGGCGCCGAAGGTCTCCAGCCGCGTGAGGTTCGCAACGCCGCCGTAGGCGGGCTCGACCTCGTACACGTGCTCGTCACCGTGCACGAGCAGCACAGGCTTTCCGAAGTCCGCGGCTCGCTGCAAGATCCGCTCGCGGACCGCGACGAAGCCGACCGACTCGAGCGGCTCCGCCTGCATCATCAGCAGCACGCCGGCTGCGTCCCGGGCCACGGCGTCGTCGAAGGTGGCGTCAATCCAGTCCAGGTTGGCTGCCTGGCGGGCGTCAAACTCGGCCTGCTGCTCGGGGGTGACCGTCCTCAGGCCCAGGCCGCTCCAGGGAGCCAGGCTGTTCTCGCTGCCGACGACATGCACGGTGGCGAAGACCACGTGGTGGCGCTCGAAGCGCACGTTCTCGACGTAGGTCGCCTGCTCCGGGTCGGCGGCCTGGGTGAGCACGTGCATCGGTCGTCCTCCCGTCGCCTGGCCGGAAACGGGGAAGAAGATGTCGCGGACGGCGTCGAGGCGTTCGAGCGGGTTGTAGGCACCGTTGTTGAGGCGGTGGCAGTCGGTCCAGTCGTTGTCACCCGGCGTGAGCACGAACGGGTCCTCGAAGGTGTCGAACAACGCCGCAAGGTCCGCGAACCGTACGTCATCGCAGGTCGACGAGCCGCTCTTCACGTCGCCGGCGTGCAGCACCAGGCGAACCTGAGGGTCGGCGTTGACCGCATCGACCAGAGCCGGGAACTGCACGCGTTGCTCGTCCCCGTACGGGGTGTCGCCCAGCACCGCCACCTGGTAGCCCCGCGAACCGGCAGCGGCACCTGAGCTGTCATTGGCGGCGGCGGTGCCGCCGAGCGGTGCGAGGACCGCCCCGATCAGGGTCGTGGCTGCCAGCGCCGCCAGGGCGGGCGCCTGTCGGAACTGAAGTCGTGGATCATGGCGTCGACCTAACTCGTGCCGGCCGTCGAGCGGGTGACACGTGGGTGTCCGTCGAGCGTCGTTTGGCCTACGTCCTGTCGCAGGTGTCCCCGCGGAAACGTTTCCGCGGAAACGTTCTCCGAGGAGTTGTGTCCGGACCTCGCCCTACCGTCGGTCCATGGAGACCCGTTCGCTCTCAGACCTCAGCCTCGACGAGCTCGAGGACCGCCTCAGCTGCCTCGCCGCCCGCATCGCCGCTGCCGAATGCGAGTTCCTGATGATGCTCGCTGAGTTCGACGCGCGTCAGGGCTGGGGCGCCTCCGGTATGCGTTCGTCCGCTCACTGGCTGTCCTGGCGGACCGGCCTGCGCCTGGGCGTGGCCCGGGAGCGTGTCCGGGTGGCCCGCGCGCTGACCCGCCTGCCCTTGATCCGAGAGGCTTTCGCGGCGGGCCAGCTGTCCTATTGCAAGGTCCGCGCGCTGAGCCGGGTCGCCACCCCGCCGCTGGAGCGTGATCTTCTGGAGGTGGCGATCGGGGCGACCGGCGGTCAGCTCGAGCGCATCGTCCGGTCGTGGCGTCGGACCCTGATCGGGGAGGAAGCCGCCAGCCGCCACCTCCGTCGCGGGTGGCGTCGCCGTGAGGAACCGGACGGCTCGGTGGTCTACACGCTGCGGGTCGCGCCTGAGGACGCCGCGATCGTCGACGCCGCCGTGGCCGCCGGTCGATCCGTGGTTCTCGACGAGTCAGGGCGACCCGTCGAGACACCAGAGGAGAGCCAGCTGGCCGAGATCGTCACCGGGGAGCCGCCGATTTCTCGCGCCGACGCCGACGTCGTCGTGCTGCTAGCGGAGTCGTTCCTGACGAGCTCCCCCACTGGCGAGGCCAGCGACCGAACCCTGGTCATGGTGCACGCCGATCTCGATGCGCTGGCGACGGAGGCGCCGCCGGTTGCCGCGCCACCGGAAGGCGACCCGATGGTCGACGGGATGTCTGCCGTGCAGCGGTCCCAGGCCATGCGCCCACCGTCGTGCTCGACCGCGGACGGCACGCCCTTGTCCCGCAGCACGGTGCTGCGGTTGCTGTGCACCTCCCCAACGCAGCTCATGGTCCATGCCCGCGACGGTCGGCCACTGGACCTGGGTCGCACCCAGCGCCATGCCTCCCGAAGGCAGCGCCGCGCGCTGGCAACTCGTGACGGCGGATGCCGCTTTCCTGGCTGCACCCAGGGCCACCGCCTCGTCCCGCACCACGTGCAGTGGTGGTCGCAGGGCGGCCCGACGGACATCGACCTCCTGGTCCTGCTTTGCCCGACGCACCACCGGGCGGTGCACGAGGTGGGCTACCGCGTGGATGCGCTGGGCGAGGGCCGGTTCCGCTTCTTCCGGCCCGACGGCAGACCGTTGCCTGGCAGCGGCCGGCTCGTCCCGGTGAACCTCGATTCGGCCGGCTCGGTATCGGCCGCGACCGAGCCGATGATCACCCCGACGACGATCCAGCCCACCTGGGGCGGCGAACGCCTCGATCTCGGGCTGCTGATCGGCGGCCTTGCGGACGGGGTGATGGTGCGGTCCGGGGTCCGGCTGATGGACGTCCCCGTCTCGGAGCTGGATGGCACGCTGCGCGCGGCGGCGCAATGGCCACCGGACCGCAGCAGGGCGGCCTGACCCTGGCAGAGTCAGGGGCGTGCGCATCGCCACCTGGAACGTCAACTCCATCAGCGCCCGGCTTCCCCGGCTGCTCGAGTGGCTCAGCGACACTGCCCCGGATGCGGTGTGCCTCCAGGAGACCAAGTGCGGTGACGAAGCCTTCCCCCACAGCGAGGTCAAGGAACTTGGGTATGAGGTGGCAGCGCACGGGGACGGGCGGTGGAACGGGGTCGCCATCCTGTCCCGCGTCGGGCTCACCGACGTGACCCGCGGTCTGGTCGACGCACCCGGTTACCCGGCGGCCGAGGCGCGCGCCGTCGCGGCCACGTGCGCCGGCGTACGGCTGTGGTCGGTGTACGTGCCCAACGGCCGTGAGCCGGGTCATGAGCACTATGCCTACAAGCTGGCCTGGCTCGCCGCGCTGCGGACCACCGTTGCCACCGAGCTCGGCGAGACGAACCGGTTGGCGGTCCTCGGCGACTTCAACGTGGCTCCGACCGACGAGGACGTGTGGGACCCGGCCGTGTTCATCCACTC
>JACCUZ010000134.1 GCA_013698395.1 Sporichthyaceae bacterium | reverse complement strand
GACGAGGGGGACCTACGGGCGCTGGTGGACACGTTCAAGGGCATCGTCCGCGACGAGGGCGGACGTGAGTTCCCCACCGACCCCCGCGAGCAGATGGATCTGGCGATCCGCGCAGTGTTCGACTCGTGGAACGCGCCGCGGGCGATCCTCTACCGCCGCCAGGAGCGCATCCCCGCCGACCTCGGCACGGCGGTCAACGTCGTCACGATGGTTTTCGGCAACCTCGGCATGGACTCCGGCACCGGTGTGGCCTTCACCCGCGACCCTGGGTCCGGGCAGCAGGGCATCTACGGCGACTACCTGCAGAACGCGCAGGGCGAGGACGTGGTGGCAGGTATCCGTAACACCGTCCCGCTCCAGGATCTCGAGGGCATCGACAAGCCGGCGTTCGACCAGCTGCTGGGCATCATGGAGACCCTCGAGAACCATTACCGAGACCTCTGCGACATCGAGTTCACGATCGAGCGCAACAAGCTGTGGATGCTGCAGACCCGCATCGGCAAGCGCACGGCGGGTGCCGCGTTCCGCATCGCGACCCAGCTCGTGGACCAGGGCTTGATCGAGCTCGACGAGGCACTGACCCGGGTCACGGGAGACCAGCTCGCCCAGCTGATGTTCCCCCGCTTCGACGCCGGGGCGGACAGGGAGCAGATCGCGAAAGGCATGAACGCCTCGCCCGGTGCCGCGGTCGGCAAGGCGGTGTTCGATGCCGACCGGGCGGAGGAGATGGCCAGCTCGGGCGAGCAGGTGATCCTCGTACGCCGGGAGACCAACCCCGACGACCTGAACGGGATGATCGCCGCCCAGGGGATCCTCACCTCCCGCGGGGGAAAGACGTCGCACGCGGCCGTGGTTGCCCGCGGGATGGGCAAGACGTGCGTCTGTGGCGCCGAGGAGCTCGACGTAGACGTCAAGGGTCGGTCGTTCCGCGCTCGGAGCGGCGCGGTCGTCAACGAGGGTGACGTCATCTCGATCGACGGCACGTCCGGGGCGGTCTACCTCGGTGAGGTGCCCGTGCAGCCCTCGGAGGTGGTGCAGTACTTCGAAGGGGAGATCGACCCGGAGTCCGATGACGCGGGAGAGCTCGTCCAGGCCGTCCACCGGCTGATCTGCCACGCCGACCAGAAGCGCCGGCTCGGCGTCCGCGCCAACTCCGACACCCCCGAGGACTCCGAGCGCGCCCGTCGCTTCGGTGCCCAGGGCATCGGCCTGTGCCGCACCGAGCACATGTTCCTCGGCGACCGGCGCCAGCACGTCGAGGACCTGATCCTCGCCGACAGTGATGAGAAACGGCAGGCGGCGCTGGACACGCTCGAGCCGCTGCAGCGAGAGGACTTCGTCGGCATCCTCAGCGCCATGGACGGGCTGCCCGTCACTGTGCGGCTCCTTGACCCACCGCTGCATGAGTTCCTCCCCGATCTCACCGAGCTGTCCGTCGAGGTGGCCCTTGCCGAGCACCAGGGCAAGGACGCGGGCCGGGAAAATACGTTGCTCGATGCCGTGCGACGCCTGCACGAGCAGAACCCGATGCTGGGGCTGCGCGGCGTGCGGCTGGGTCTCGTCGTGCCAGGGCTCTTTGCCATGCAGGTCAAGGCGATCGCGGAGGCCGCCGCCCAGCTCAAGGCAGCCGGCGGGGACCCGCGCGTGGAGGTCATGGTGCCACTCGTGGGAGCGGTCCAGGAGCTCGAGGCGATCCGCGACGAGACGCGGCAGGTTCTCGCCGAGGTGCAGCAGCGGACCGGCCAGGAGCTGCACGCGCTCGTCGGGACGATGATCGAGGTCCCCCGTGCGGCCCTGACCGCCGACCAGATAGCCGAGGCCGCGGAGTTCTTCTCCTTCGGCACCAACGACCTCACCCAGATGGGCTGGGGATTCTCCCGCGACGACGTCGAGGCGGCTTTCTTCGGCCGGTACCTCGAGCTGGGCATCTTCGGTGTCTCGCCCTTCGAGTCCCTGGACCGCGAGGGGATCGGCCGGCTGGTGCGCATCGCCACCGAGGAGGGCCGGCGGACCCGGCCGGACCTCAAGATCGGCGTGTGCGGCGAGCACGGTGGTGACCCTGACTCCGTGCACTTCTTCCACGAGGTCGGCCTGGACTACGTGTCGTGCTCACCGTTCCGGGTGCCCGTCGCCCGTCTGGAGGCGGGTCGGGCGTCTGTCGTGAGTGCCGGCAGCGACAGTCGGTGACCGGCTGGTGATCTTGGCCCGGCTTGCCGTCAAGATGCTGGCGGCCTGCGTCAGCCTGGCCCTCCTCGTCCTCGCAGTGAGCGGTGCGTACGTCTGGTGGTTCGCCCGGCAGGACGACCGTCGGTTGTCCGACGCGATCGTGGTGCTCGGGGCCGCGCAGTTCGACGGGCGGCCATCGTCGGTGTTCACCGCTCGCCTGGTCCATGCGCGTGACCTGTGGCGGGACGATGTCGCACCCCGCATCATCACCGTGGGCGGCAACCAGGTCGGGGACCGCTTCACCGAGGCGTCCTCAGGAAAGCGCTGGCTGGCCGCCCACGGCGTACCGGCGCGGCGCGTCGTCGCCGTGCCCAGCGGCACCGACACCCTGAGCAGCGTCACCGCGGTCCGCAAGGAGATGAGGGACCGGAGGTGGCGGACGGCCGTCATCGTGACCGACCCGTGGCATGCCCTGCGGACCCGGTCGATGGCCCGTGACCGGGGGATCGACGCCGTCCTCTCGCCGACCCGGCGTGGGCCGGCGGTGCGTACTCGCGACACGGAGATCCGCTATGTGGCGCGGGAGACGTTGGCCTACCTCTACTGGAAGGCGTTTCACCGGAGCACCGACGCCGGCCCCAACGCGGTATGACCGAGACCCCCGAGCCGGCGAGGGACACCCAGCGGTGGGTGGCCGAGCCGGCCAAGCGCCCGGGCCGGACCGCCTACCAGCGCGACCGCGCCCGGGTGCTGCACTCGTCCGCGTTGCGCCGGCTCGCGGGCAAGACCCAGGTTGTCGTACCGGGGGAGAGCGACTTCCCACGGACCCGGCTGACCCACTCCCTCGAGTGCGCCCAGATCGGCCGGGAGATCGGTCAGGCCCTGGGCAACGACCCGGACCTGGTCGAGACCGCCTGCCTGGCCCACGACCTCGGTCACCCACCTTTCGGTCACACCGGTGAGGCCGCGCTGGCCGAGCTTGCGGAGCCGTGCGGGGGGTTCGAGGGCAACGCGCAGAGCCTGCGCATCCTGACCCGGCTGGAGGCGAAGACCTTCTCGCCTGAGGGCCGCAGCGTCGGCCTGAACCTGACCCGCGCAGCACTGGACGCCTCGTGCAAGTACCCGTGGGGCCCCGACATCGACCCCCGCAAGTTCGGCGTGTACGCCGACGACCGCGCGGTCTTCGACTGGTTCCGTGCCGGCGTCCCGGCGGGCACCCGGTGCCTCGAGGCGCAGGTGATGGACTGGTCCGACGACATCGCGTACTCCGTGCACGACCTCGAGGACGCTGTGGTCGCCGGGCACCTGCGGTTAGACCGTCTCTCCGCCCGGGACGAGCGGTCTGCGCTGGTCGCGCTGGCCGCCTCGCGCTTCGCCACGGTCGGCACCGGTGAGCTCGACGCGGCCCTGGATCGGCTGGTCGCCCTGCCGTTCTGGCCGGTGGGATACGACGGCTCCCACCGCAGCCTCGCCCGGCTCAAGAACGCCACCAGTCAGCTCATCGGACGTTTCGCACGGGCGGCGGAGACGGCCACCCGGGATGCCCACGGGGCCGCCGAGCTCGCCGGCTATGGGGGCAACCTCGTCGTCCCGGTCGAGGTGCGGCTGGAGTGCGAGATCCTCAAGGCGGTCGCGGACCGCTATGTGATGTCGGGGGATGCCGCCACCCGGCGCTACGCGGTTCAGCGCGAGCTGGTGCACGAGCTGGTTGAGCTGGTGCAGGGGGGCGCACCCGCGTCCTTGGAGCCGTTGTTCCGGCCAGGTTTCGAGGCCGCGGCTGACGATGCCGCGCGCCTGCGGGTCGTCCTCGACCAGGTGGCCTCACTCACCGATGTCTCGGCCGCCGCCTGGCGCGGGCGGCTCTCGGGCAGCCCGTGACCCCTGTGGGCAGCCACGACCTACGTCGCCGACGCCGCCGTAGACTCCCCACCCGTGGCTGGCCGGATCCGGGACGAGGATGTCGCGCTCGTCAAGGAGCGGGCGGACCTCGCTGACGTGATCGGCGATGTGGTAACGCTGCGGCCCGCCGGCGGCGGAAGCCTCAAGGGCCTGTGCCCCTTCCATGACGAGAAGAGCCCGTCGTTGTCGGTGCGTCCGACGGTCGGCAGCTGGCACTGCTTCGGCTGCCAGGAGGGCGGCGATGTCCTGTCCTTCCTGATGAAGATCGACCACTTGTCCTTCGCCGAGGCGGTGGAGCGGCTGGCGGCCCGGACCGGCGTCCAGCTGCGCTATGAGGACGGCGGCGTCACCCCGGGCCGGCAGCAGGGTCAGCGTGGTCGCCTCGTGGAGGCGCACAAGGCGGCGGCGGAGTTCTATGCCGAGCAGCTGGCCTCGCCGGGTGCCCAGGCGGGTCGCGAGTTCCTCTCCGAGCGCGGCTTCGACGAGGCCGCCGCCGAGCGGTTCGGCGTGGGCTTCGCCCCGCGTGGGTGGGACGCACTGGTGTCCCACCTCCGGGAGCGTCGGTTCAGGGACCAGGAGCTGCTGACCGCGGGCCTGGTCAGCCAGCGCCAGGACGGTGGGATTTACGACCGGTTCCGCGGCCGGCTGGTCTGGCCCATCCGCAACGTCTCGGACGAGGTCATCGGCTTCGGCGCGCGCAGGCTGTTCGAGGACGACCAGGGGCCGAAGTACCTCAACACGCCGGAGACACCGATCTACAAGAAGTCCACGGTGCTCTACGGCGTCGACCTGGCCAAGCGCGACATCGCCCGGAGGATGCAAGCCGTCGTCGTCGAGGGATACACCGACGTGATGGCCTGCCACCTCGCCGGGGTCGGGACGGCCATCGCGACCTGCGGCACCGCGTTCGGCGACGAGCACATAAAGATCCTTCGCCGGCTGCTGATGGATCAGAACGAGTTTCGCGGTGAGGTCGTGTTCACCTTCGACGGTGACAGCGCCGGACAGAAGGCCGCGCTCAAGGCCTTCCAGGACGACCAGAAGTTCGTCACCCAGACCTTCGTCGCCGTAGAGCCCAGTGGCATGGACCCGTGCGAGCTGCGACAGCACAAGGGGGACACCGCCGTTCGTGACCTCATTGCCGGCCGGGTCCCGCTCTTCGAGTTCGCTCTGCGCTCGACCCTGGGCCGGTTCGACCTCGAGACCCCTGAGGGTCGGGTCTCCGCCCTGCAGGCCGCAGCGCCGGTGGTCGCCTCGATCCGCGACCAGTCGCTGCGCCCGGAGTACGCGCGGACCCTGGCCGGCTGGCTTGGCATGGAGGTCGAGCCGGTCGCTCGCGTGGTCGCCCAGGCGGGTGGCAGCTCCCGGCGTACGACGCTCCCGGCGCCGACGCGGAGCACCGACAACGCAGGCCCATCGGCACCCGACCCGCATGACCCAGCGCTGCGCGTGGAACGGGACAGCCTCAAGATCGTCCTACAGACGCCCGACCTTGCGGGGGAGACGTTCGACGAGATGGACCCCGCCCTGTGGACCGCCCCCGCCTACGCGGCGGTCCGGGCGGCGGTAGCCGCCGCCGGAGGAGCCGCAGCGGCGGGGACC
>JACCUZ010000109.1 GCA_013698395.1 Sporichthyaceae bacterium | reverse complement strand
CCGGGCACCACCTGCACCAGCTCCCAGCCGTCCTCGCCCCAGGTGTCGAGGATCTGCTTGGTCGCGTGCACGAGCAGCGGCACGGTCGCGTACTCCCACTTCGTCATGAGCGGACAGTACCCATCCCGGATACTCGGCGCCGTGGGCGACTCCCGGGACGTGCTCCGCCGCCCGGCCCGGCCCCCCGACGACACGTTGGCCTACGGGCCCGACCCTGCACATCTCGTCGACGTCCGGCTCCCCGCCACCGGCCCCGCGCCGCTGCTGGTGGTGCTCCACGGGGGGTTCTGGATGGCGGAGCACGACCGCGCGCACGCGGCCGCGCAGAGCGCGGGGCTGGCCGACGCCGGCTATGTCGTGGCCACCGTGGAGTACCGCCGGGTCGGCATGCGCGGCGGCGGCTGGCCGGGCACGTTCGACGACGTTGCGCTCCTCTCGGACACCGTCCCTCCACTCGTCCGGGCCGCCGTCGGGGCCGGCGTCGACCCGGTGTGCACCGTCCTGGTCGGGCACTCCGCCGGCGGTCATCTCGCGGCCTGGGCCGCCGCCCGTCACCGGCTGCCGGAGGCGTCGCCCTGGCGCCGACGCTCCCCCCTGCCGGTCGCCGGCGTGGTGTCCCTCGCAGGTGTGCTGGACCTGGTCGACGCCCGTCGTCGGGGCCTGGGAGGGCACGCGGTTCGCCGGCTGCTCCCTGGCCGGGGTCGCGGCCTCACAGAGCGGCTCGGGTTGACGAGCCCGGCGGGGCTGCTGCCGATCGGCGTGCCCCTGGTGCTCGTCCATGGCACCCGCGACGAGGAGGTGCCGGTCGACATGTCCCGGGCGTACGCCGGGACCGCAGCCGCACTCGGGGACGACGTGACGCTCCACGCCCTCGACGGTGTCGACCACTACGAGCTCATCGACCCGCTGTCATCGGCCTGGCCGACCGTGCTGGCCGCAGTCGCGGTGCTGACCCGGCCGGCTGACTCCCCAGGGGAGTCGTGACCCGACCGCGGTTACGCTCCCGGCTGTGGTGAGCCCGGAGTCTGACTGGGAGGGCGTCCGCCTGCACGTCGTCACCGGCAAGGGCGGCACCGGCAAGACCACGGTGGCCGCCGCGCTGGCACTGGCGCTGGCCGGCGAAGGCCGCCGCACGCTGCTGGTCGAGGTCGAGAACCGCCAGGGCATCGCCCAGCTCTTCGACGCACCGCCCCTGCCCTACGAGGAGCGGAAGGTCGCCGTCGGCCCGGCCGGTGGCGACGTACACGCTCTGGCGGTGGACCCTGAGGAGGCGCTGCTGGAGTACCTCGACATGTTCTACCGGCTCGGGCGCGCCGGGCGTGCGCTGCGCAAGATCGGGGCAATCGACTTCGCCACGACGATCGCGCCCGGGATGCGCGACGTCCTGCTCACCGGCAAGGTATACGAGGCGGTGCGCCGTACGTCGAGAGGCCGGCCAGTCTATGACGCCGTCGTCCTGGACGCGCCGCCCACCGGCCGGATCATCCGCTTCCTGGAAGTCAACGCCGAGGTGGCCGGCCTCGCCCGAGTCGGCCCGATCCGCGGCCATGCCGACTCGATCATGGCGCTGCTGCGCTCCCCCCAGACCGCCGTGCACCTGGTCAGCCTGCTCGAGGAGATGCCGGTGCAGGAGACGGTCGACGCCCTCGTCGGCCTGGTCGGGGCGAGGCTGCCGGTCGGGGGCATCGTCGTCAACGCAGTCCGCGCGCCGCTGCTCAGGCAGGCTGACCTCACAGCGGCCGCCAGGGGCGGACTCGACCGCGAGGCGGTCGCTGCTGGGATCGCCGCCGCCGGCGTTGGCGTTCGCCCGGCGGCCGTCGACGCGCTCATCGCCGAAGTAGCCGAGCACGCCGAACGGGTCGCGCTGGAAAAGAGCGAGCGGCGCACGCTCAAGGCGCTTGGCCGCCCGACCTACGAGCTACCACTGCTTGCCGAGGGAGTGGACCTCGGTGGGCTCTACCGCCTAGCGGAGCAGCTTTGCCGGCAGGGGATGGCATGACCCGGCGTGAACCGCGAGTCGGGCTGGACCTGGACGAGGTCATCGCCGATCGGGCGACCGGGATCGTCGTGTGCTGCGGCGCGGGAGGTGTCGGCAAGACGACCACGGCCGCCGCGCTTGGGCTGCGGGCCGCCGAGCAGGGGCGCACCGTCGTCGTGCTCACCATCGACCCGGCCCGTCGGCTGGCTCAGTCGTTGGGCCTGGAGGCGCTGGACAACACCCCTCGTACGGTCAAGGGGATCGACGAGGTCAACGGCGGATCGCTCGACGCGATGATGCTGGACATGAAGCAAACCTTCGACGAGGTGGTGATCGCCCACTCCACCCCCGAGCGCGCTCAGGCGATCTTGGACAACCCGTTCTACCAGTCCCTGTCCTCGAGCTTCTCCGGCACGCAGGAGTACATGGCAATGGAGAAGCTGGGGCAGCTTCGCGCCGAGGACCGCTGGGACCTGATCATCGTCGACACCCCGCCGAGCCGGTCGGCGCTGGACTTCCTCGATGCGCCCAAGCGGCTCGGGTCCTTCCTCGACGGGCGCTTCATCCGGGTGCTCATGGGAAGCGCCAAGACCGGAGGCCGGGCGTATCTCAAGGTGCTCGGTGCGGGGCTCGGCACGATGACCGCGGTGCTCACCAGGGTGCTGGGTGCGCAGGTGCTCAAGGACCTGCAGGCCTTCATCGCGGCGCTGGACACGATGTTCGGCGGGTTCCGGGAGCGCGCCGACTCGACGTTCCAGCTGCTGCAAGCGCGGGGCACGAAGTTCGTCGTCGTCGCAGCACCCGAGCGCGATGCGCTGCGCGAGGCTTCGTACTTCGTAGAGCGGCTCCGCGAGGAGAGGATGCCGCTTGCCGGATTGGTGCTCAACCGGGTGCACGTCACCGGTGCCGCCAGTCTGTCCGCTGCACGCGCCGCCGCCGGCGCAGAGACGCTGGAGGAGGCCAGGAAGCATCCCTTGGCAACCGCGATCCTGCGACTGCACGCCGAGCGGATGCGGATGATCGAGCGGGAGCAGTCTCTGCGCAGGCGGTTCACGGCGGCGCACCCGCGGGTGGCGGTCGTCGATGTCGCTGCCCAACCCGGGGACATCCACGACCTCGACGGGCTGAGGGTCGTCGGCGCCGCGCTGGCCGGGCGATAAGCAGCAGAACGGGGCGGTCCTCCCCTCCCGGACCGCCCCGAACAGCTCCCTCCGCGGCCCCGCTGTGACCGGTGGCTACATCGCCACCGGCAAGTCGGCCGGACGCCGGCTGCCCAGGTAGTCATCACGAGCGGTCTCGAGCAGCGCGCGCCAGGAGGTCACGTTGGGACGACGGCGCAGCAGGGCTCGCCGTTCGCGCTCGGTCATGCCTCCCCACACGCCGAACTCGACACGGTTGTCCAAGGCGTCGGCGAGGCACTCGGTGCGCACCGGGCAGCCCATGCAGACGGCCTTGGCCCTGTTCTGCGCGGCGCCCTGCACGAACAGCTCGTCCGGGTCACTGGTGCGGCAGGCCCCCCGCGAGGCCCAGTCGTCTGCCCACGTCATCTGCCGGTCCTCCGTGGTGCACCGCCGAGGGCGGTGCGGTGGTGCGTGTGGTGCTGGTGACGTCACGACGGTACGGAACTGCGCACCCGATCAACAGGACCGTTCGGTCCAAATCCTCCTAGTCACTAGGGACTATGTCGGTCGCTCGCCGCGCTGGGCGCAGCACGTACCCTGGAACTCATGGACGCCCTGCGACCCGCTCCGGACAGCGGTTTCGTGACGCGGCTCGTCCTGTTCCTCGGGATCAGCGTGCTCGCAGGGGTGCTCGTCGCAGGCCTCACGCTCCCGGTGATCGGCGGGCTCGGACTGGCCGCCCGCGACTCGGCGGAGGGTTTCGAGTCCCTCCCCGCCGAGCTGGAGATCCCCCCGCTGCCTGAGCGCTCGCGCATCCTGGCCGCCGACGGCTCGTTGATCGCCACCTTCTTCTACGAGAATCGCGTCTCCGTGCCGCTGTCGGAGGTGGCGCCGGTGATGCGCAAGGCCGTCATCGCGATCGAGGACTCGCGCTTCTATGACCACGGTGGCATCGACCTGCGCGGCACCCTGCGCGCGTTCATCAACAACCAGGCCGGTGAGGACGTGCAGGGCGGGTCGACACTCACCCAGCAGTACGTCAAGCAGGTCCTGCTGGAGAAGGCCGACGAGATCGAGGACCCGGCGAAGCGCGCGATCGCGATGCGAGAGGCCACCGAGCAGTCCTACAGCCGCAAGCTGCGCGAACTGCGCTACGCGGTGGCAATCGAGGAGCAGTACACCAAGCGTCAGATCCTGGAGCGCTACCTGAACATCGCCTACTTCGGGGCAGGGGCCTACGGCGTCGAGGCGGCCGCGAAGCGCTACTTCCGGACGTCGGCGCGCAACCTGACGCTGGAACAGGCCGCCCTCCTAGCGGGCATCGTGCAGCAGCCGACGGCGTTCGACCCCACCCGCAACCCGGAGCGGTCGCTCGCGCGCCGGAACGTCGTCCTGGCGCGGATGCAGGACACCGGCCTGGCAACGCCGGAGGAGGTCGCCTCAGCCGTGACGGCCCCGCTCAAGCTGAGGCAGCAGAAGCGGCTCGGCAACGGATGCAACGACTCCAAGGTGCCGTTCTTCTGCGACTTCGTGCTCAAGACGATCCTCAACAACGAGGTGTTCGGCGAGCAGCGCAGCGAACGGGTCAAGCTGCTCCTGCGCGGCGGCCTGACGATCACCACCACCTTGGACCGGGACGCGCAGGACGCGGCGCAGAACGCGTTGGCGGCGTACGTCAACCCACGCGACAAGGTGGCGTCGACAGTGGTGTCGGTGCAACCAGGAACCGGCCAGATCCGTGCCATGGCGGTCAGCCGGCGCTACGGCGACGGGAAGGGCGAGATCAAGTTCAACCCGGCGACCGACCGGGCCTACGGCGGGTCCAGCGGGTTCCAGGCCGGGTCGACCTTCAAGCCGTTCGTCGCCGCTGCAGCCCTGGAGAAGGGCTACCCCTTCAGCTACCCGATCTACGCGCCCTACCAGGCCGACATCGGCCCGATCCAGGGATGCAACGGCGAGACCCTCACCGAGGAGTGGAAGCCCTTCAACGAGCTGACGAGCGAGAACGGCACGTACACCCTGCAGACCGGCATCGAGGGGTCCATCAACACCTACTTCGCCCAGCTCGAGGAACGTGTCGGTGTCTGCCGGCCGTGGCAGGTCGCCACGGCGCTGGGCATGCGCCGGGCCGACGGTGACCCGCTCTTCGGTCCGTACAAGTCGTTCACCCTCGGCGTGGACGAGGTGTCGCCGCTGTCGATGGCAGAGGCCTACGCGTCGTTCGCGGCACGCGGGGTGCACTGCGACTCGATCGCGATCCTCGAGGTCACCGACCCGGCCGGTGAGCGGCTGCCGGTTCCGGACGCCGGGTGTCAGCAGGCGATCGACCAGGACATCGCCGACGGCGTGAACGAGCTGCTGCAGGGGGTCATCGAACGCGGCACGGGCGTGCGTGCCGCGATCGGCCGGCCGGCCGCGGGCAAGACCGGCACGACCAACCGCCGGGTGTCGGTGTGGTTCGTGGGTTACACACCCGACCTCGCGACAGCGGTTTGGGCAGGCAACCCCTCACCGCCGAGAACCGGCTACCCGTTGCAGAACCGCGTGATCGGCGGCCGTTACTACGACGATGTCTGTGGGGGCTGCCTGCCAGGCCCGATCTGGCAGCAGATGATGAGCCAGGCGCTGGCCGACACACCCGTGAGCACGTTCACCGACGCTGCCGACAAGGTCCGCGCGGGCGATTCGATCTCGATCCCGTCGGTCAGTGGCCGGTCGGTCGAGCAGGCCAAGCGGATCCTGCGCGACGAGCAGCTTGACCCGGTGATCAACGACGGGCGGGTCTACGCGTCCTACGCCCCGGAAGGCACCGTCGCCTACACCTATCCCGGCACCGGCGCGTCCGTCTACCCCGGGCAGCGAGTCGTCATCTACGTGAGCGCCGGTTCGGCGCCGGTCCCTGAGCCGGCTCCCGCCCCCCAGCCCGAGCCGGGCGGCGATGACCCGACGCTCGGGCCGCAACCGACCCCGACGGACACCTGCGGCAACAGCCGCCGCCCCGGCTGCCGCTGAGCGCCTCAACCGCTCAGGACGCCAGCTGCCGGCGTACTTCGGCGGCGACCCGACCACCGTCGGCGCGGCCTGCCGTGCGTGGGACGACGGCCTTCATCACCTGTCCCATAGCGGCCGGACCGACGCACCGGTCTCGGTGACCGCCGCCGCGACCAGGTCGCGCAGCTCGTCGTCGGTGAGCTGAGTAGGCAGGTATTCCGCGATGACTTCTCCCTCGGCGCGTTCCCGCTCCGCCCGGTCAGGACGGTTGGCGTCGGCGAAGGCGTCCGCCGCCTCTCGACGCTTCTTCGCCTCCCGCGCCAAGACCGCGACAACCTCGGCGTCATCGAGTTCGCGGGCCGCCTTGCCGGCGACCTCCTCGTTCTTGACCGCGGTCAGCAGCATCCGCAAGGTGGCGGTTCGCAGCTCGTCGCGGGCTTTCATCGCCGTGGTCAGGTCGGCGCGGAGCAGGTCCTTCAGTTCGCCCATGTGTGCAGTCTCCATCCCGAGGCAAGTCCGAGCCGCGTCGCGTGTGTGAGCATGGATGGGTGCGACGACGTACGGCCGCCCCGCTCTCCATCGTCACCGGCACGGCGGTGGCCGGTGGGCTCGCGCTCGCCTGGGCAGCCGGCTTCGAGGTGCGCAGCTTCCGGCTGCGCCGGGTAGACGTCCCGCTGCTCGCCCCCGGGTCACGCCCCTTGCGGCTGCTGCACGTGTCGGACCTGCACCTGACACCGGACCAGCACAGGAAGCGGAATTGGGTGCGCGCTTTGGCGGGCCTGGAGCCCGACTTGGTGATCAGCACAGGCGACAACCTGGGCCACCGGGAGGCCGTCCCTGCCGTGCTGGAGGCGTTGGGGCCGTTGCTGGAGCGGCCAGGAGCGTTTGTGACGGGCTCGAACGACTACTACGCCCCAACGGTGAAGAACCCACTGCGTTACCTGCTGCCAGACGACGGTGTGCGCGTGCACGCCGGCGAGCTGCCCACCGAAGACCTCAGGGACGGCCTGACCGCTGCCGGCTGGCTAGACCTGGACAACGCGCGCGGTCGCTTGAAGGCCGACCACCGGGAGGTCGAGCTGGTCGGGACGGGTGACGGCCACATCCAGCATGACCGTTACCACGAAGTGGCGGGCCCTCCGGACCCGGCCGTCGACCTGTCCCTTGCGGTCACCCACGCGCCGTACCGCCGTGTCCTCGACCCCATGACTCGCGACGGCTTCTCGCTGATTCTCGCGGGACACACTCATGGCGGGCAGGTGTGCATGCCGGGGGTCGGCGCCTTGGTCACCAACTGCGACCTGCCGCGGCGGCAGGCCAGTGGCCTGTCAACCTGGCGAAGCGACGGGCGGCGGTCGTGGCTGCACGTGTCGGCAGGACTGGGCACGTCGCCCTACGCCCCAATCCGATTCGCGTGCCCACCGGAGGCCACGCTGTTGACGCTCGTGGAGAGGCCCGCGACCGACCTCGGCTAGACTTGCCGGGGTTCATCGGGGTGTAGCGCAGCTTGGTAGCGCGCTGCGTTCGGGACGCAGAGGTCGTGGGTTCAAATCCCGCCACCCCGACGCACGAGGGCTGGTGTTTCTGCAGGTCAGGGGCACCAGCCGTTGGCGATGAGGGGGGAAATAGCCCCGGTGGTCACAGGAATGGTCACAGGAACTCTGCGAACCACGCCGAATGGCGCCGGATTCGGGCGGCGCGCCATGGATGGAGCCCTGGAGGATTCGCCCCGTCAGATGGCGCTGAGAACTGTCAGGTCATGCCTTGCCGAGGATGCGGTCGGTGGCCGTTCGGCCGGGGCTGCGCACTGGCTATCGCTCGGATCGCCGCAGACGATTCCCGGCCGGCTCGGCGGTCAAGGCTCAGCCGTAGCTTGGCGGCGGCCACCTGGGACCGCTTCACCGTCAACGTCGCCTCAGCCATTCGGGTCGACCTCCTCGACGAGGATCTCGGCGCGACCAGCGACGGCGTGCCTGAGCCGGCTGGAGGCTGGTGCGGATGTCGACTACGGACATGGCGAGCAAGCGGAAGCGGCGGCGGTTGACGCCGAGCGAGAAGTACGAGATCTACGTGTCGGTGCTGACCGGGCAGGACGCTCGCCAACGTGCAGATGTGCGCGGACCAGAACCCGTTTCGTGGCATACGAAACACTCGCGAGCGGACGCCGTCGAACGACCAAGATCGAGTTAGAGGTCCGCGAGTCGTCTCGCTCGCCCCAGCTCGGCGATGGTCCTGGGTTGGCGACCCTGCGCTTGCTGTCCTGCGTGGTGCCATGTTGGTGGCCACCATTACTCGTCCGGGGCGCGGTTCACTGCGGTCCGCTCCGTCCGCGACATCACTGACCGTCCTCGGACCCGCCGAGGTCGTGTGCTGGGTACCCATGTC
>JACCUZ010000099.1 GCA_013698395.1 Sporichthyaceae bacterium | reverse complement strand
CTGCAGGGCGAGATCGATCCGGCTCTCCGCCGCGTACCGCGAGACCCGCAGCTCCATAGCAAGCTCGTGGGCGGCGAAGCGGGTCACCTGGCCGACGGCCTCCCGCTCTTCGGGCTCGCTGACCTCGAGCCGGTCGGTCATCCGCCGGCGCGCGAGCTCGGCGACCGCAGCGAGCTGGCGGGAGGCCGTCCAGGACGCCTGCCGCTCCGAGGCGCCCAGGAAGGACACCAGGTCATACCCGGAGAGATTCGACGGGTCCAGCTACTCCAACAGCCCCCCCAGCAGCCCACCGGGCGGAAGGTCCTCCAGCGCCGGCGTGCGCACCCCGGCAGCGGGACCTCTGTCGTCGGGTGGATCGAACATGTGTTCGATTCTACCGGACCGACCGGACACTACCGCGCCGGTATCCACAGGCACTCTTGAGCTGGACGGCGATGTGCCACCGTGCCAAGCGGGCCTACAGCCCTACCGCCTTGTACAGCGCGCCGACCTCCTGCTGGCTCAGGCGCCGGTGCTTGCCCGGCTTGAGGCTGCCGAGGGAGACCGGGCCGACCTGGGTTCGCACCAGCTGGGACACCGGATGTCCCACCTCGGCCAGCATCCGGCGTACGACGTGCTTGCGCCCTTCGTGCAGGGAGACCTCAACCATCACCCGGGAGCCGACGGTGCTCACCAGGCGGAACGAGTCGGCCTGCACCGGCCCGTCGTCGAGATCCACCCCCTCCCGGAGCCGCCGACCGACGTCGCGCGCCACCGGTCCGGTCACCTCCGCGAGGTAGGTCTTCTCCACGCCGAACGAGGGGTGCGCCAGCCGGTGCGCGAGATCACCGTCGTTGGTGAGCAGGATCAGCCCCTCGCTGTCCGCGTCGAGCCGTCCCACGTTGAACAGCCGCGCCTCCCGGTCCGCGACGTAGTCGGCCAGCGACGGTCGTCCCTCCGGGTCACTCATGGTGCTCACGACTCCCCGCGGCTTGTTCAGCGCGAGGTAGATGCGTCCAGGCGCCGAGTCGATGCGCATGCCGTCGACCTTGATGACGGCGGAGGCCGGGTCGACCCGAAGCCCCTGCTCGCGCACCCGTGCGCCGTCGACCTCGACGCGGCCCTGCTCGATGAGCTGCTCGCAGGCCCGCCGCGAGCCGAGGCCGGCAGCGGCGAGCACCTTCTGCAGCCGGACACCCTCCGCAGCAGGGCTCACGCCGTCGCGGCCTCGTCCAGCACATCGGCCTCGGGCAGGAACGGCGCGAGATCCGGCAGCTCGTCGAGGCTGCGCAGACCGAGCCGCTCCAGGAAGTACGACGTCGTGCGGTAGAGCACCGACCCGCCCTCGCCGTCATGGCCGGCCTCCTCGACCAGCCCGCGGGACAGCAGCGTGCGCATCACCCCGTCCACGGCGACCCCACGTACGGCCGAGACTCTGGCCCGGCTCACCGGCTGGCGGTAGGCGACGACCGCCAGGGTCTCCAGCGCAGCCTGGGTGAGGCGCGCCTGCTGCCCGTCGAGCACGAACTTCTCGACGTACGCCGAGCAGGACGCCCTGGTGTAGTACCGCCAACCGCCCGCGACCTGGCGTAGCTCGAAGCCCCGACCAGCCGCGTCGTACTCCTTGGCCAGGTCACGTAACGCGGTGAGCACCTCGTCGGTGGGTCGCTCCGTGACCTGGGCCAACACCACCTCGCCGACCGGCTCGTCGACCACCATCAGGATGGCCTCAAGGGCGGTGCGCAGCGCCGGGCCTTCGTCCTCCCCGAGGTGTGCGAGATGCGCGAGCTGCACCTCTGGCTCGTGCGTCAGGTCACTCATCAGCTATCTCCTCGAACTCGTCGTCGACCTCGATCTCACCGTCGTCGGTGCCGGTCCAGCGGATGTGCAGCTCGCCCAGCGGCGACACCTGCTCGAAGGTGACGGCTCCCTCACGGAACAGCTCGAGCAGCGCGAGAAACCGGGCGACGACGAGGGGGGTTCCCTCGCAGCCGGCGATCAGCGAACGGAACGTGCTCGAGCGCGACCTTCGCAGCATCTGCACCAGGTTTGCGGCCTGCTCACGAACGCTCACGGTCACCGGGTGCAGGTGGTCGACCGACAGGGTGGGCACCGCCTTGGGTGCTAGCGCACCGGCGGCCAACACCGCGAGCTCCCCAGGACCCAGGCCGAGGAGCACCTCGGGGAGCAGGCCGGCGAGGGCCGGCTCCAGGGACACCGACCGCGGGAACCGCCCGGCCTCGACCGCCATCCGGCCCGCGAAGACGGCAGCCACCTGCTTGTACGCGCGGTACTGCAGCAGCCGCGCGAAAAGGAGGTCACGCGCCTCGAGCAGCGCGATGTCCTCCTCGTCCTCCACCTCTCCGCTGGGCAGCAGCCGGGCTGCCTTGAGGTCGAGCAGTGTTGCGGCGACCACCAGGAACTCAGTCGTCTGGTCGAGGTCCCATGCCGCTCCTATCGCCCTGATGTGGCCGATGAACTCGTCGGTGACCTTCGAAAGGGCAACCTCGGTGACGTCGAGCTTGTGCTTGGCGATCAGCCCCAGCAGGAGGTCGAACGGGCCCTCGAAGAGCTCACCGAGGTCGACGTGGAACGAGCCGCCGGCATCCGGTGCCGGCGCAGCGGCCGAGCGGTCTCCGGCGGCCCGGGTCGCATCGCTCACCCCCGCACGGTAGTCCAGCGCCGTCAACGATCGGTTCATCGATGGGTGGGCGGTCAGCGCTCGCGCAGGCGCTGCACGACGACACTGTTGACGCCGTGCTGCTCTAGGTCGATCAGCAGCTCGGTCACGGCCTCACGCACCAGCCGTCCCCGGTCGACCGCGACGCCGTGCTCCGCTCGCAGGACCAGCCGGGCCTGCTCGAGCGCGACCAGCTCGTCGGGGCTGACATAGACGGTGATCTTCTCGTCGTGGCGCTCCCGGCCGGAGGTACGGGCGGCAGCCGGGCGCAGCCGTCGTACGGACGCCGTCAGCTCGGCCGCATCTCCGGCGACCTCATCGTCGGCCTCGTGCGCCTCGTCCGCCTCGCCCGCAGTCGTGCTCACGTGCCCGGGCACCGGGCGAGCACCTCCTTCGCAAGCTGGCGGTAGGAGTAGGCACCTCCCGAGGACGTGGCGAACGTGGTGATCGGCTCGCCGGCCACGGTGGTCTCGGGAAAGCGCACCGTGCGGCTGATGGCCGTGTGGAACACCTTGTCCTCGAACGCCTCCACCAGCCGCGCCAGCACCTCGCGTCTGTGGATCGTGCGCGAGTCGTACATGGTCGCGACCAGGCCGTCGATCTCGAGCTCCGGGTTGAGCCGGTCCTGCACCTTCTGGATCGTCTCCACCAGCATGGCCACGCCGCGCAGGGCGAAGAACTCACACTCCAGCGGCACGATGACACCGTGCGCGGCGGTCAGCGCGTTGACCGTCAGCA
>JACCUZ010000072.1 GCA_013698395.1 Sporichthyaceae bacterium | reverse complement strand
GATCAGCGTGCGGCCGCGACCCTCCTTGCCGCCGTTCGCCTCCGGCAGCGGCCAGGACCGGAGGAGGGACGGCGTGACCGTCGTCGGTTCATTCGCTGACGGCGGTGGCATCCGGCTCCTCGGTCATGGGCGCGTCGGCGACATCCAGATGGCTCGTGTCGTTGAACGACTCCAGGCTTGGCACCCCGTCCACGTAGCGGTACCGGATGACCCCTGTGTTCGCGATGCGCTCCCCCGCATCGAGGTCGAGAATCTCCTGCTCCGTGAGGTTCTCGAGCACGTATCGCGCAACCATCATCACCGCCTGGTGGGTGACCAGGAGCAGGCGCTCGCCGACGTACCGACGCTCGACGGCATCGACGACGGCGCGCACGCGGCCCGCAACGTCGGCCCAGCTCTCGCCGCCCGGCGGACGGTAGTAGAACTTTCCCACCCAGACGCGGCGTTCGGCTTCCCCAGGGAAGTGCGCCTCGATGCCTTGCTTGGTGTACCCGTCCAGCTGGCCGAGGTCCCGCTCACGTAGGCGCTCGTCGCGCACGACGTCGATGTCGAAGCCCGCCGCAGCCACCGCGCGTGTCGCGGTGCGGAAAGCGCGTTCGTAGGGCGAGGACAGCACCACGGTCGGCCGCTGCCCCTCGGCCAGCTGGCGCCAGGAGCGACCGAGCGCGTCAGCCTGTTCCTCGCCCGCCGAGGAGAGCGGCATGTCGGCGTCGCGGGCCTGCAGCTCCAGACGGTCGGCACCGGCGTCCTGAGCCCTCGTGTCCGCCAGGTTTCCCTCGCTCTCCGCATGCCGGAGCAGCCACAGGGTCTGAGGCATGTCAGGGCGGGCAGAGGACATGTCATGCGTGATCACCGCTGTGCGGGTGGCCAAACACCCGGCAGCGGACCGGTCAACGAAGTCGAGCCAGGAGGCGACCATGAGCAACGACCACACGTACGAGACGGGTGACCCGGCCAACGACGGCTCACAGCCGCCGCCCGAGCACGGAGACCGCTACGACCACCGCGCCGCCGAAGACCGCGCGGAGGACGCGGCGGGACCGACGATCGACGCGCCGGTGCAACCGGGCGCCGCTGAGCTACGAGCCGAGGCCGAGTCGGCGGTTGCCGCAGGCGAAGTTGACGAGGATCCGCGGGATGGAGGCCGTTCGCTCGCCGGCGACCAGGAGGAGCGGCAGCGCGAGGGCTGAGCTAAGTACGTGTGCTCAGGCGCGCGGGCATTCGCCCGTACGACACTGTTGGCGTGGTTCGGACCGACCGTGCCTAGCGGTGTGAGGAGATCGTCATGGTCGTGCAGGAGCGGCTCACCCTGCGCAACGTGTATCTGTACCTCGTTTGCCTGATCACCTTGGTGATTTCAGTCTTCGCCGCCGTCAGTCTGGTTCGCTCAACGGTCGAGCTGCTCTATCCGGACCCCGGCTACTACGGCTACGAGCCCTATGTCGGCCCCCCCGGAAAGGAGGAGCCGGGCGTGAGCAAGGCCGAGCAGCGTCGTCGAGAGGACGCGGCCCGAGACTCGCAGCGTCGTCAGTCGGTGCTCGGGCTCGTCGGGTCTGGCACCACGCTGCTCATCGCCGGGCCGATTTACCTTTATCACTGGCGCCGGGTCCAGACGGAACTACCGGTCCGACCCGAGAACCTGTCTGCAGGCAGCCCGCCGGTGGCCTGAGCTGTGCGGCTGGCGAGGAGAGGAGCGAGGGTGCGCAGGGAGGAGCTGGTCGGATCGAAGTCCCGTTGGGTTCGTCGGCGGAGCCCGCCACGGTTGCCGAGGCGTACGCCGGGCGGGCGGACAGCAAGGTGGCGACCTACGCAATGGCCACCGCCGCGGCGGTCCTCGGTGAAGTCGCATTGAACCCCGGAGAGAGTCATGCCTTCCGGTTCTGAGGCTGGATCCAACGAGGGCTGGTTGCTCGACGAGGTTGCCAGCGCCGGTCGGGAGAACCTGGACGCCGGCCACGTCGCTCGCTACGACGCGAAGGAGGACGCCGACGCCGCCCAGGAGGTCCTGCTCCTGGGTCGGCTTGGCCTGACCTCGGAGTCCGTGGTTGTTGATCTCGGGGCCGGGACCGGTCAGTTCGCTCTCGCTGTCGCGCCGGCTTGCGCACGGGTTGTCGCTGTGGACGTCTCATCAGTGATGCTGACCGCACTGCGCACCAAGGTGGAGCAGGCAGGCGCGCACAACGTCGAGGTCGTCCAGGCTGGTTTCCTGACCTACGGGCATCACGGAAGCCCTGCGGACTTCGTCTACTCCCGGTACGCCCTCCATCATCTCCCGGACTTCTGGAAAGGTGTGGCCCTCACTCGGCTCCGCGACACCCTTCGACCTGGGGGCGTGCTCCGCCTCTCGGACGCCGTCTACAACTTCGAGCCGGCTGACGCAGCGGAGCGCATAGAGGCCTGGTGCGCCACTGGCAACCCTCCGGGTGCGGGCGGATGGGGCCGTTGGGAACTCGAAGAACATGTTCGTGACGAGCACTCGACCTATACGTGGCTGCTCGAGGCAATGCTGCAACGGACCGGTTTCACCATCGAGGACGCCGAGTACTCCGACGACGGCATCTTCGCGAAGTACGTCCTGCGGAGCACCTCCGCCCAGTAAGTTGCCCGCCATGGGCAGACCTGCGCGGCACCAAGCGGGCACTTCTTGCCCGGTGTCACGGCGCGTGCGACAATTCCGGCGACGCCGTGTCCCAGGTCATTTCGTCCCTTGAAGATGGCCGCCACGCCGCCACGGGCGGCAGGTGGCGGGATGCGTACGCCTTGTACTCCGGCACAGACGAGGGTGACCTCACCGCCGATGACCTCGAGGCATTCGCAGAGGCGGCGTGGTGGACGTGCCGAATCGAAGAGGCGATCGACCTGCGGGAGCGGGCATACGCCGCATTCCACGCGGCAGCCGACCCGCACGGCGCAGCCCGAGTGGCGCTCGCGCTCTCCTCCGACCACTCCTCGCGCGGCGCCTTCTCGGTCGGGCAGGGCTGGTTCGCCAAGGCCGAACGCCTCGTCGGCACCCTGCCTGAGTCGGCCGAGTACGCCCTTCTGGTGCTGATGCGCGGAATGGATGCGCTCCATGCGCACGGCAACCCCGCCGAGGCGGTCAACGACCTCGACCGGGCGTACGAACTTGGCGAGCGGTTGGGCGACCGCGAGGTCCAAGCGGTGGCCCTCACCTTGAAGGGCAAGGCACTGGTCAACATGGGGGAGGTCGACAAGGGACTTGGGCTCCTCGACGAGGCCACTGCTGCCGCGGTCAGCGGCGAGCTCAAGCCGTTCGCTGCGGGTCTCGTCTACTGCTGCACGATCTCATCGTGCCAGGACGTTGGGGACTACCGACGGGCCGCCGAGTGGACGGAGGCGGCAAACCGATGGTGCGATCGCCTCGACGTCACAGGGTTCCCGGGCGCGTGCCGCATCCACCGTGCCGAGATGCTGAGGCTTCGCGGCAACTGGCCGGCGGCCGAGCAGCAGGCGATCGCTGCCTGCGAGGAGATCAAGGACTTCGACCACTACATCACAGCTGGCGGTTTCTACGAGATCGGCGAGATTCGGCGGCGGCGGGGAGACTTCTCCGCTGCCCTGGAGGCCTACGGCCAAGCGCACGAACTTGGCCGGGAACCGCAGCCCGGCCTGGCTCTCCTTCGTCTCGCGGAGGGCAAGGTTGACGCTGCCGTCAATGGGATACGACGCGCCCTGGACGACGTGACTGCGCCACTGATGCGTCTCGGGCGGCTTCCCGCCCAGGTGGAGATCGCGCTCGCCGCCGGCGACGTGCGCATGGCGAGGATGGCCTTCGAAGAGTTAGAGCGAATCGTCGACGCCTACAAGATCGCCAAGGAACCGCCACCCGCCTTCGAGGCCATCGTGCATTTCGCCGGCGGGCAGATCCAGCTAGCGGAGCGGAATTGGGACGGTGCGATTCGTTCGTTGCGTCGCTCGCGGGAGGAGTGGCAGAAGGTGGGCGCGCCGTACGAGACCGCGCAGTCCCGGACGCTGCTTGGCATCGCCTATCGGCATAAGGGCGACGAGGACGGCGCCATGGCGGAGTTCGACGCCGCCCTCAAGACGTTCGAGCGTCTCGGGGCCAGGCTTGACGAGGAGCGTGTGAAGGAGCTTCTGGGCAGGCTTGAGACGCGTCGAACGTTCTTCTTCAGCGACATCGTCGGCTCAACGAAGCTGCTCGAGACGCTCGGCAATGAGAAGTGGAAGAAGTTGCTTGCCCGCCATGACCAGCTGCTACGGGAGTGCATCGTCGAGGGCGGCGGCGAAGTGATCAAGCAGACGGGCGACGGGTTCTTCGCCTCCTTCGATCAGCCGAAGGCGGCGATCCAGGCAGCGGTGGCGATACAGCGAGCGCTCGACGCCGAAGTCTTCGCCCCTGACGTGAGGATCGGCATCCACACCGGCGGCGCGTTCGTCACGGACGGTGACTTCACGGATTACGGCGGTCAGGGCGTGCACATAGCTGCTCGCATCGGGGCAGCTGCGGACACCCGAGAGATTCTCGTCAGCAGCGAGACCATCGACGGCGTCGAAGACGCGTTTCCAGTATCCGAGCCGCGCGTCGAGGCACTCAAGGGTTTTGAGGAGCCGGTCTCGGTCGTCGCGGTCGACTGGCGATAGGTCCACCACCCCATCAGGGGGCTCCCGCCTGGCTTGCACCGGACCGAGCTGGCTTGGTGCGGTAATGGAGATGTGCCACGCCGTTGCCGAACCGGCGTTCGTCCAACGGCTCGAGCGTCAAACGGACCTTGTCGGGGAGGGATCGAGTGCCGCCTCCCACCACGACCGGGGCGAGGAACAGGTGGATCTCGTCGACCAGCCCCGCCTTGATCGCGTGGGCGGCGAGGGTCGGACCGCCCACGCTGATGTCGCGTGCCGTTGACGCCTTCAGCTGCCGGATCGGTTCGGGGTCGAAGTCTCTCTCGAGCCGCGTCCTGGCCGTGGATACCGTCTGCAGCGTCCTGGAGTAGACGACCTTGTCGGCCGACTGCCACACCGCTGCGTAGTCCTTGATGACGGGCGGTTGGTCGGCGACGGTATCAGCGGTCTCCCAGTAGGCCATCACCTCGTACATCCGGCGTCCGTAGAGGTAAGTGCCGACCCCCCGCTCGAGGTCGTTGACGAAAGCGTGCACCTCCTCGTCGGGCGCGGCCCAGTCGAAGTCGCCGTCCTCGTCCGCCACGTAACCGTCGAGTGACGTGATCGCGGAGTAAATCAGCTTGGCCATGTAAGCCGTCCATTTCCTGCGTTCTGCCCCGGACAGGGCGTGCACCTGAGGTCCTGCCGGCCTGGGCTCGCTCGCACTAGAACTAGGGTACGGATACCCGAAGCCCTTACTGACGAGGTGCGGTATGACCGTGCAAGACGATCGGGTCGCCGCGTTCCATCGTTTGCACTCCTCCGATTGCTTCGTGATGCCGAACCCGTGGGACGCGGGAAGCGCCCGTGCTCTGGGGCGGCTCGGTTTCAAGGCGCTCGCGACGACGAGCGCTGGTTTCGCATGGACGCTGGGTCGCGCCGACAACCACGTCACGCTCGACCAGACGCTCGACCATCTACGGGTCGTGGTGGACGCCGTGGATGTCCCAGTCAACGCAGATTTCGAGGGCGGCTTCGCGGTCGATCCGGAGCAAGTCCACGGGAACGTGAAGCTCGCCGCGGCGACGGGGATCGCCGGGCTCTCGATCGAGGACTCCACCGGCGACGAGGCGGTCCCGCTCCATGAGTTCGGTCTCGCCGTAGAACGTGTTCGGGCCGCACGGCAGGCGATCGACGAAAGCGGCACTGGACTCGTTCTCACAGGTCGATCCGAGGGGTTCGTCGTCGGACGTCCCGACATCGACGAGACGATCCGACGGCTGCGCGCATACGCCGAGGCTGGCGCCGACTGCCTCTACGCTCCTCGGATCGGAACCGTCGAGCACGTTGGCGCGGTCATCGCCGCTGTGTCACCCAAGCCGGTGAACCTGCTGATCAACGCTCCGTTCATCACTGTCGCGGAGGCCGCGTCCCTCGGAGTGCGACGGATCAGTGTGGGGGGCACGCTCGCCCGCGCCGCCTGGGCCGGATTTCTGCGGGCCGCACAGGAGATCGCTGACGCGGGGACGTTCTCCCGATTCGAGGGCTTGCCTAACGTCGACGCCCTGTTCGGCCATGAATGATCGGGCCTGAATCTTCCGGCACTTCAAGCTCCCTCTCGTCTCGGGCTGCCTCCGCGTACCGCCCCTCTCTGGCGAGCAGCTCGGCGCGAACCGCGTGCCAGCGGGGGCTCGGCGGCAGCTCGTCCAACATGGCAGGCCCGGTCGCGGGATCGGTCGCTTCAGTTGCGGCAACCACCCGACCCAGGCCCGCGGCGGAACTGGGCGCGATCGACACGAGCAAGTCGTAGAGCCGCAGGATCTCCGCCCAGTCGGTGTCGTCATAGCTGGCGGCGCGGGCATGCTCCGCCGCGATGGCGGCCTGCATTTGGTACGCGTCCGCCTGCCCGTGCGAGCGATGGAGTGAATCATTCAGGAGCGCCATGCCGCGGGCGATTGCGGCGGTGTCCCACCGACCACGATTCTGCTGGTCGAGGGTCACGACGGCACCATGGTCGTCGAGCCGTGACGGCCTACGGGCCTCGGTGAGGAGCAGCAGCGCCAGGACGGAGCCGGGCATCGGCTGATCCGGAAGGAGGGCGTGCAGAAGTTCGGCACACCGCCGGCAACCGGTCGGCCAACTCAGCCTCGGCCGGCACGCGGTAGGGGATGTGGGCTGCGGCGATCTTCTGTCGAGCCCGGGTCAGGCGCTTAGTCGTGGCCGCCTCGGTGGTGAGGAGCACGCCCGAGATCTGCGCCGGCGACAGACCACACAGTGTGCGTAGGGCCAGGACAACCCGGGTGGGCGGCGAGAGGGCGGGATGGCAGCAGGTGAAGATCAGTCGCAGCAGGTCGTCGTGCCGAGGAGGTCGATCGCCTTTCTTCGCGCGGTCACCGTGAGCCAGGCACGCGGCTGAGGCGGAACCCCGGTGACCGGCCACGCGCCGAGTGCCGCCAGGTTTGCCTCCTGCACGGCGTCCTCGGCTATTTGTACG
>JACCUZ010000027.1 GCA_013698395.1 Sporichthyaceae bacterium | reverse complement strand
CGGCGTGGAGGAGCGCGTAGCACCAGATCAGGCAGACGAGCGCCAGGTGGCGGTGCAGGCCCGGCCAGGTCCGCCCCTGGTAGTGTCCCAACCCGAGCTCCTGTTTGCCATCTTGGTGGAACCGCTCAATCAGCCAGCTATACTGCCCCCATAAGAGGCACGACCGAGAGTGAGCCGGCGCCGATCATCGGGCGTCTGGGGCTGCTGAACCTGCTGGACGTCGTCGAGAAGCTGCGGGCAGCCGCGGCTTTGCGGTCCGAGGGAGGTGCGTCGCCATGGGTGGCCGATCGAGCCATGCTGTCCGCCCCCGCTCCTGGCGGGGCCGTCGCCTACGGGGTGGGAGCGGCTCCCGGAGCCGAATCGCTGCCGCCTGGTGCGGCTGTTGAGTCAGTTGGTGGAGCGCCAGCTCGTGGCGGTGGGTTGCCCGAGCGAGGAGGGGCACGATGACCGCGACGCTGAGCGAGGAGCAGATGGACGCGCGGGCGACGAGCGTGCCGACGGTGGTGGCGCGGCCATGGGAGCGGCGCTCGGAGAAGGTGCAGTCCTGGCAGCGGGATCGGCTGGCGCTGGTGTACGTCCGCCAGTCGACGCCCCAGCAGGTGCACGATCATCAGGAGTCGACCCGGCTCCAGTACGGCCTGACGGGCCGCGCGCAGGATCTCGGGTGGGCCGCCGAGCGGGTGGTGGTGATCGACGACGACCTCGGCAAGTCCGGGGCCAGTGCCGACGGGCGGCCGGGCTTCCAACGGCTGGTCACGGAGGTCAGCCTCGACCACGTCGGGATCATCCTGGGCGTGGAGATGTCCCGGCTGGCGCGGTCGGGCAAGGACTGGCACCAATTGCTGGAGCTGTGCGCGCTGTTCCGGACGCTGATCGCGGACCTGGACGGCGTCTACGATCCGGCCGAGTACAACGATCGGCTGTTGCTGGGGCTCAAGGGAACGATGAGCGAGGCCGAGCTGCATCTCCTGAAGCAGCGGATGCACCAGGGTCGGCTGAACAAGGCCCGACGGGGTGAGCTGGCGATCCCGGTGCCGACCGGCTACCTCCGGCGGCCGTCGGGGGAGGTGACGTTCGATCCCGACGAGCAGGTCCAGGCGGTGGTGCGGCTGATCTTCGGCCAGTTCGCGGAGCTGGGGACGCTGAGCGCGGTTCTGCGCTACCTGGTGCGGCACGAGATCCAACTCGGGATCCGCGTGCGCGCCGGGCCCGGCACGGGCGATCTGGAGTGGCATCGACCGAACCGGATGACGCTCCAGAACCTGTTGCGGAACCCGATCTACGCCGGCGCCTACGCCTACGGGCGGCGCCAGGTCGATCCGCGCCGGCAGCGGCCCGGTCGGCCGAGCAGCGGTCGGCGGGTGATCGATCCCGAGGGGTGGCTGGTGCTGCTGCCGGATCGGCTGCCGGCCTACATCACCTGGGAGCAGTACGAGCGGAACCTGGCCCGGCTGCGGGCCAACCAGGCACGTGCCGACGCGATCGGGGCGGTGCGCAGTGGCCCGTCGCTGCTCGCGGGGCTGGTCGTGTGCGGCCGGTGCGGGCATCGCATGACCGTCCGCTACAGCGGGGTGGTGACGCGGCACAACTATCTCTGCGGGCGGGTCGCGACCGACTACGGTGGCGCGTGGTGCCAGCATCTGGCCGGCCCCTGTCTGGACCGCTTCGTGAGTCAGCAGGTGCTGACCGCCCTGGAGCCAGCCGCCTTGGAGCTGTCGCTGGCAGCCGCGAGCCAGGTCGAACAGGAGCGCGCCGCGCTCGACCGGCTGTGGCAGCAGCGCCTGGAGCGAGCGGCCTATGAGGCGGAACGAGCCGAGCGGCAGTATCAGGTGGCCGAACCGGAGAATCGGCTGGTGGTCCGGCAGCTCGAGCGGACCTGGGAGGAGAAGCTGGTCGCCCGGCAGCAGCTCGACGAAGCGTACCACCGGTTTGCGCGCGAGCAGCCGCGCCTGCTGTCACCAACGGAGCAGGCGACGATTCGTCGGCTGGCAGCGGATATCCCGGCGTTGTGGGATGCGCCGACCACGACCGATGCCGACCGCAAGGCGATCATCCGCCAGATCGTGGCCCAGGTGACGGTCGCAGTGCAGGGCGAGAGCGAGCGCGTGCAGGTGACCATCACCTGGGCCGGCGGCGTCCAGACGGCCGGCGAGCTGGTCAGACCGGTGGCACGGGTGGACCAACTGAGCTACTACCCACGGCTGGTCGAGCGTGTCCGGGCGCTGGCCGCCGAGGGGTTGTCGATGGCGGCGATCGCCGCACGACTGAACGCAGAAGGGTTCCGACCGCCAAAACGCCGCGAGCGCTTCGGCCCGCAAGGGGTTCACGACCTGCTGCAACGCCTGGAGAACCGGACGCCACGGCGACGATCCGAGCAGCCCGTCGACTTGGGCGTACACGAATGGTGGCTGGCTGACCTGGCCCGGGCGACCGGCATGCCACCGGTCACCCTGTTCAGCTGGATCCGACGGGGCTGGGTCACGGGGCGTCAACAAGCGGAGCCGCCGCGACGGTGGATCCTCTGGGCTGACGAGGCCGAACTCGAACAGCTCCGCGAACGCCATCGGCGGCCCATCAGTTACTACACGCGCCACCCGTGGGTGGCGGCACCATGAGCCAGCAGGCCACGCCGCAGCCAACCGGCTCACCCGTCCGTTACGGTTCGCGTTACGGTTCAGAGCCCGGCGCTGGCTCCGAATCGCGCTGCCTCGTCTGCATGACCACGCTGTCGTCCCGCCGCGCCAGCTACTGTTCTGACGCCTGCAAGCAGCGCGCTTACCGCCTTCGTCAGGTCGACCTCTCTGCCACGGATGCCGCGATGCTGGTGACCGAGCTCAAGCGACGGGCCGATCTGCTCGCGCACCGCCTCTACGAGTGCCCGGCGTGTGGAGAACGGTATCTTGGCGAGCGTCGTTGCCCCGACTGCAACCGCTTTTGCCGAGCCCTCGGCCTCGGCGGCGCCTGCCCCCACTGCGACCAGCCAGTGCTGCTCGCCGACCTGCTCGATCAGACGGCCGACCGCTGATCCACCACCCCGGATCTCAGCCCTCTCCAGAAAGGACGGTCCAACGCTCATGCAGCGGAAACCTCGCCCACAAGACGTTTATAGGGGTAGTGTGCTTGACACGTCTCCAGGGTCCACCGGTGGGCGTACGCTTCGAGGATGAAGGCCGCCCCGACGCTCCGGTCGGTGCAGCAGAACGCCTCGTCGCGGCGCCGGCCGCTCGGATCACGGACCACCAGGGTCTGGACCGGGTGGTCGCGCAGCGCGCCGTACCACAGGGCGGTGACGCCGAAGACGTGCGGCGTGACCGACCGGCCGTAGAGCGTGAGCGGCAGCGGGTCCCAGCGTCGGCGCCGCGCGGCCATGGTCTTCAAGCTGGGCAGGCGGTGGCCGCGGCGGCGGGGGCGGCCCTTCTGGCCGGGCCGCCGGTGGCCCGGCCGCGCCC
>JACCUZ010000436.1 GCA_013698395.1 Sporichthyaceae bacterium | reverse complement strand
GCCGTCGCGCGTAAAGTGTCGCGGCTTTCTGCCGAAGGGTAGACATGGGCGAAGCCGCCAGAGCGAGCGACCAACCGTCCCGGCTGGCACTGTTGCGCGCGTTAGCCGTCATGGACGGTCCGCCTGAGCCTGCCTTTGCGCGGGTGGTGTCCTTGGTGTCCGCGTGCCTCGGCATGCCCATGGCGCTGCTGTCCTTCCTCGACGAGGACCGGGAATGGTTCGCGGCCAAGGTCGGGGTCGATGTCGATGCCGATGTCGATGTCAAGGAGACAAGCCTGCAGGAGTCGCTGGGCGCGCACGTGCTGGCCGCCACGCCGGCACGGGGCAACGCTCTGGTCGTGGTCAACGACTGCCGTGAGGACCCAAGATTCGAGGGCAATCCTCTCGTCCACGGGACAGCGGGTATCGCGTTCTACGCCGCCGTACCGGTCGTTCTGGCGGGTGGGCTTCCACTGGGCGTGCTCTCCGTGGCTGACACCGTGCCTCACGACGGGGTCGATCTTCGACGGCTGGAGCCACTCGCCGACTTCGCCGCGATGGTGTCCGATCTTCTCAAGCTGCGCATGCAGGCGCAGCCTCAGGGCGATCTACACACGGCGCGGGACCACCTGGGCGCCATCATCGACTCGTCCGACGACGCGATCTTGTCCGAGAGCCTGGACGGCGCGATCCTGAGCTGGAACGCCGCAGCGCGCGCCATGTTCGGCTTCACCGACGAGGAGATCGTCGGGGAACACATAAGCAAGCTATTGCCTGCCGACCGCCTCGACGAGGCGAACGAGGTCTTGACCAGGATCGCCCGCGGCGAGACCGTCGACCACTTCGAGACCGAGCGGGTCAGCAAGGACGGCACGGTGCTACCGGTGTCGTTGCGCATCTCGCCGATCAAGGACAGGAGCGGCAAAGTTCTGGCCGCCTCGACGATCGCCCGCGACGTCACGGCACGCCAGCAGGCCGACCAGGAGCGCTTCCAGCTCGCCGCCCTCGTCGACTCATCCCACGACGCCATCCTGTCCAAGAGCCTCGACGGCATCATCCTGACCTGGAACGCCGGTGCGGAGAAGCTTTACGGCTACACCCGGGAGGAGATCATCGGTCAGCACATCTCGGTACTGGTCCCGCCGGACCGGCCGAACGAGGTGGCGGAGATCCTCGGCCGCATCCGCCAGGGTGGGGCCATCCAGCATTTCGACACCGAGGGTCGACGCAAAGACGGAACTCTCGTGCCGGTCTCGGTGACCATCTCCGCGATCAAAGACGAGCAAGGCACGGTGGTGGCCGCGTCGACGATCGCCCGCGACGTGAGCGAGCGCATGCGACTGCAGGCCATGCTCGAGGATGCGCGCGACGAGGCGAGAGCTGCCAGCTTGATGAAGTCGGAGTTCCTGGCCGTGATGAGCCACGAGATCCGCACTCCGATGAACGGCGTCATCGGGATGACCGGCCTGCTCCTCGACACCGATCTCGACCCCATCCAACGCGAGTACGCGGAGACGGTGCGCGGCTCCGGCGAGGCGCTGCTCACCATCATCAACGACATCCTCGACTTCTCCAAGATCGAGGCCGGCAAGATGGACCTGGAGATCATCGACTTCAACCTGCGCGACGTCGTGGAGGACATCGGCGACCTGCTCGCCGCGCAGGCCCACAGCAAGGGCCTCGAGCTGAGCACCCTGCTCCATCCCGACGTGCCGAGCGACGTACGCGGCGATCCTGGGCGACTGCGCCAGGTCGTGCTCAACCTCGCTGGCAACGCCGTCAAGTTCACACCCCATGGCGAAGTCGTCATCCAGGTGACGCTCGTGGAGGAAACGGCAGCAGATGTCTTGATCCGCCTCGAGGTGACCGACACGGGGATCGGTATCGCTGCGGACCTGCAGGCTCAGCTCTTCCAGCCGTTCTCACAGGCAGACAGCTCGACGACCAGGTCCTTCGGTGGCACCGGGCTCGGTCTGGCCATAAGCCGGCAACTTGTGGCACTGATGGGCGGAGAGATCTCGCTCGACAGCCATCCTGGGAAGGGCAGCACCTTCACGGTCACTGTTCGGCTGTTCAAGCAGCCCGCGGACCGGACACGTGCGGCGCCGCCACGGCGGAACCTGACAGGGCTGCGCGTCCTGATCGTCGACGACAACGCCACCAACCGCACCATCCTGGCGCACCAGACTGCCTCCTGGGGCATGCAGAACGCGACCGCGGAGAACGACCGGCAAGCCCTGGAGATGCTGCGCGGAGCCGAGGCCGGAGGGGACCCCTACGACGTGGTACTCCTGGACATGGAGATGCCGGAGATGGACGGCCTGCAGCTGGCCGAGAGGATTCGTTCGGAGCCGGCTCTGGCCAGTACCCGGCTGGTGCTCCTGACGTCCTCCGGCGTGCGCGGGACGGCAGAGAGTGCACGCCAGGCGGGGCTGTCGGCGTACCTGACCAAACCGGTTCGCCAGTCACAGCTCTATGACTGCCTTGGGTCGGTCATGACCGAGGCTGCGGAGACGGGACGGCTCATCACTCGGCACACGATCAACGAGGACAGGTCGCGCCTGCGCCCACGGCTCCTGGTCGCTGATGACAACCCTGTCAACCAGAAGGTGGCGGTGGCCATGCTGGCCCGGATCGGCTACCGCACCGATGCCGTCTCCAACGGTGCTGAGGCCGTGGAGGCGCATTCTCGGATGCGCTACGGCGCGATCCTGATGGACTGCCAGATGCCAGAGATGGACGGCTTCGAGGCGACCACCGAGATCCGCCGCCGCGAGGGTGGCTCCTCGCACGTACCGATCATCGCCATGACCGCCGCGGCCATGAAGGCCGACCGGGAACGCTGTCTCGCGGTGGGCATGGACGACTACATCGCCAAGCCTGCGCGCCTGGAACACCTGGCGGCGGTCCTGGCGCGCTGGGTGGACCAGACTCCGCTCGAGGCACCGCCTGCAGAACCGCCAGTTCTAGAGGAAACAACGCCTCCTGACGTCATCGACGGGCCACAGCTGGAGGAGCTGCGTGACCTCATGGGTGCTGACGATGACGGGGACCCGTACGTGGGCTTGGCAGACCTGTTCCTCGAGCAGCTGGACCTCGGCCTCGCGACGCTGCGCAGAACCGTTGAACGCGGGGACGCAGCCGCCCTCGCCCGAGAGGCGCACGGGCTCAAAGGCGCCGCCGGCAACGTGGCGGCCCCCGCCCTGCACGCCCTGTTCCTGGAGATCGAGAAGTTGGGCAAGGCCGAGCAGATCCCCGGACCTGAGGTGCTGGCTCAGCTGAGCATTCAGAGTGAGAGGTACCGCGAGGCGGTGGCAGTGCTGCGGGACGCTTCGGCACTGGGAACGGAGGGAGGTGCCCCGCCGGAGGTGACCGTCACCCGCGTCTGGTAGTGATAGGTCGAGATCAAGAGGCCTGCGACACCGACGACATGTTGAAGTCCGCCACCCGCCACGTCGGCATGGCGGTGCGGGTGAAGTAGTCGCCGAACTCACGGGCGAGTGTCCGCTCGGTCAATCCCACCTCGGCGAGCCGGTCCAGCAGGTCGACGGGGCTCTCGTTGAAGCGGAAGTTGTTCACCTCGGCCACCACCTCTCCTCCCTCGACGAGGTACACACCGTCACGGGTGAGCCCGGTCAGCAGAAGCGTCTGGGGGTCGACCACGCGGACGTACCACAGGCAGGTCAGCAGCAGACCTCGTTCGGTGGCCGCCACCATCTCCTCCTGACCCCTGCTGGCCCCACCCGAGGACATGAGCAGGTTCTCGACACCAGGGGTGTAGGGCAGGCCGGTCATCTCAGCGGAGTGCCGGGTCTGGATCAGCGCCTTGAGCTCTCCGTCGGCGATCCAGTCGGTCGCACCGATCGGCAACCCGTTGTCGAACACCGACTGCGAGGCCGCCGACGCGGCAGCAAACACCACGGGCTCGCACTCGAGCCCAGGCTCCCGGGGGTCACTCCACAACCGCAGTGGTGACCGGGTCAGCCGCTCACCGACGCGCGTGCCTCCGCCTTGCCGGCTGAACACAGTGCGGCCGTCGTCGGCCTCCCGGGCCACGGCTGTCCAGTAGAGGTAGACGAGCAGGTCTGCGACGGCGCTGGGCGGGAGGATGGTCTCGTAGCGCCCGGCATCGAGGGCGATGCGGCGCTCGGCCCAGCCGAGGCGCCGGGCGAGTTCGCCGTCGATGGCTGCCATGTCGACATCGGTGAAGTCCCGCGTGCTCCTCCCGACCCATGAGGACCGCGACCAGTCGGCCGCCGCCTTTCCGGTGACCTCGATGCGCCCCGTGGGCTGGGCATGGCGCACCCGGATGCCGGTGCAGGTGCCCAGGTAGGTCGTGCACAGCTGGTGCTCGGCGAAGCCGAACAGCTCCCGTCCCTCCGACCGGGCTCGGCCGAACACGTCCCCGAGGGCGGGCGCGAGCCCCGAGAACACGGCGATGGACGTCTCCGCCGGGACGTCGTCCCAGCCGCCGCCGTCGTTGGGCAGGTCCGCGGGAGTGGCGAGCAGGCGGGCGTCCTCAGCCGGCCGGCCATCTCGCGCTGCCGACTCGGCGGCACGCACCAGCGTCTCCACCTCGTCGATGCCGACGTTGCTGCGCGACACGACTCCGGTCGCGGTGCCTTCGTTGCCGCCGACGGTCGCGATGACGGTCATCTGCCTGCCGCGCATGGTGCCGTTGGTTGTCAGTGTGTTGCCTGCCCAGCGCAAGTTCGCGTCGCTGGTCTCCTGAGCCAGCACGACGCAGCCGTCGGTCTGCGAGAGGGACAGGGCTTGCTCGACCACCTCTTGGACGCGCACACCGGTACTAGTGCTCATGAGGCCACCGTCACGGTCATCGGCCGGCCTCCGACTGGGTGTTGAGGATCCGCACGCCGCGGTACAGGGTCGAGGGGCAGCCGTGACTCACTGCGGCGACCTGTCCGGGCTGACCTTTCCCACAGTTGAACGCGCCGCCGAGCACGTAGGTCTGCGGCCCGCCCACCGCCTCCAGCGAACCCCAGAACTCGGTGGTCGTCGCCTGGTAGGCCACGTCGCGCAACTGTCCGGCCAACCGCCCGTGGTCGATTCGGAAGAACCGTTGACCGGTGAACTGGAAGTTGTAGCGCTGCATGTCGATCGACCAGCTCTTGTCACCGACGATGTAGATGCCGCGGTCGACTCGGGAGATCAGCTCCTCGGTCGAGGGGCCCTCCGCCGCCGGCTGGAGCGACACGTTGGCCATCCGCTGCAGCGGCACGTGGCCGGCCGAGTCAGCGAACGCGCAGCCGTTGGACCGGCCCAGGTCCTTTCGTCGCGCCATCGCCCGGTCCAGCTGGTAGCCCACCAGCACCCCGTCCCGCACGATGTCCCACTGCTGCCCGGCCACGCCCTCGTCGTCGTAGCCGATGGAGGCCAGCCCGTGCTCTGCTGTGCGGTCACCCGTGACCGTCATGACCGGAGAGCCATAGGCCAGGGATCCCAGCTTGTCGAACGTGGCGAACGACGTGCCGGCGTAGTTCGCCTCGTAGCCCAGCGCGCGGTCGAGCTCGGTCGCATGGCCGATCGACTCATGGATGGTGAGGAACAGGTTGCTCGGGTCGATCACGAGGTCGTAGGTGCCGCCCTCGACCGAGGGGGCGCCGAGCTTCTCGCCCAGGTGGCCGGGCAGTTGGTCGAGCTCGCCCGCCCAGTCGTAGGTGGTGCCGGTGACGTGCTCCCAGCCCCGGCCGACAGGCGGCGCCAGGGTGCGCATGGTCTCGAAGCGGCCCGACTCCTTGTCCACCCCGGTCGCCTCCACCTGCACATGGACGCGCACCCGCTGCTGCGTCGTCGTCGTGCCCGCGAGGTCCGCGTAGAACTTGTTCTCCTTCACCGAGTGTGCCGACGCCTCGGCGTGGGCGACCACGTCATGGGCGAGCAGCCCGGCGCTCCAGTCGGCCAGCAGTGACACCTTGTCCTCGTCCGGCACCGTGAACGGGTCGACCTCGTAGGCCGACGCCCATCGGACGTCACCGTGCACCGGTTCGTCGGCGAGCACCACGCGCTCGGTGGAGAGCGGTCGGCTGACCTGTGCCACCTCGATCGCCCGCTCGGCGACGCGGGCCGCGGCATCCGGCGTCAGGGCCACGTCGCTCGCGAAGCCCCACGTGCCGTCGTGCACCACGCGGACGGCGAACCCGAGGTCCTCACGGTCGCTGGTGCCGTCGAGCCGCCCGTCACGCAGCGACAGATGCTGGTCGCGGATCCGCTCGACGCGCAGGTCGGCGTGCTCGGCGCCGAGCTCGCGCGCCCTCGAGAGGGCGGCGTCGGCGAGCACGCGCAACGGCAGGTCGAGAAAGGCCTCGTCGATCTCTGCGGACACAGGCGTCTCCGGCGGGGGTCGGGGTCAGTGGTCGGTACGTCGGGCGCAAGTCCTGGTACGGGGAGCCTGCAGCGTCCCGACCCTAACGGGACCGGCCCAGCGAACCGACCATCCTGCCAGGTAGCGTTCGCGCCCGTGGCGCAGGACAAGACACCCCCTCAGCCCGAGGGCCGCTGCGTGCTGGTGACCGGCGGCAACCGCGGAATCGGGCTGGCGATCGCCCGGTCCTTCTCCACCGCGGGCGACCGGGTCGCGGTGACCTATCGGTCGGGCGACCCCCCCGATGGTGTCCACGGGGTGCACTGCGACGTCACCGATGCCGCGTCGGTGGACGCCGCCTTCACTGAGGTCGAGCAGCAGATGGGGCCGGTCGAGGTGGTCGTCGCCAATGCTGGCATCACCCGGGACCAGCTCATTATGCGGATGTCGGAGGAGGACTTCGGCGCAGTCCTCGACACGAACCTCGCCGGTTCATGGCGGGTGGCCAAGCGGGCGTCCAAGGGCATGCTGCGGCTCAGACGCGGACGCGTGATCTTCATCTCCTCGGTGGTGGGCCTGCTCGGGTCTGCGGGGCAGAGCAACTACGCGGCGTCCAAGGCGGGGCTGGTGGGCCTGGCCCGCTCGCTGGCCCGCGAGCTGGGCTCGAGGGGGATCACCTTCAACGTCGTCGCCCCGGGCTTCGTCGAGACCGACATGACGGCCGAGCTGTCCGAAGACCTGCAGACCACGTACAAGTCGCAGATCCCGCTCGGCCGGTTCTGCAGCGCGGACGAGGTCGCCGGGGTCGTGCGCTTCCTCGCGTCCGACGAGGCTGCCTACGTCACGGGTGCCGTCGTGCCCGTCGACGGCGGCCTGGGCATGGGCCACTGACAGGAGGAACGCAGGAATGGGACTGCTCGAAGGCAAGCGCATCCTGGTGACTGGTGTCCTGACGGACTCCTCGATCGCCTTCCACGTCGCGCGGGTGGCACAGCAGGAGGGCGCCGAGGTCGTCCTCACGTCGTTCGGCCGCACCATGCGCATCACCCAGACCATCGCCAAGCGCCTCCCGACCACGCCGCCTGTGGTGGAGCTTGACGCGGGCAACGCGGAGGACTTCGACGCTCTCGCTGAGCGGGTGCGGGCGCACGTCGACGGCCTCGACGGGGTGCTTCACTCGATCGGGTTCGCACCGGAGGCCGCCCTCGGCGGCAACTTCCTCAACACGGCGTGGGAGGACGTGGCTACCGCGGTGCAGATCTCCGCGTACAGCCTGAAGGCGCTAGCCGTGGGCTGCCGGCCGCTCATGACGGCCGGGGGGTCGGTGGTAGGGCTGACCTTCGACGCGACCGTCGCCTGGCCGAAGTACGACTGGATGGGGGTCGCCAAGGCTGCCTTCGAGTCCACCGCGCGCTACCTGGCCCGAGACCTCGGGCCTGCCGGCATCAGGGTCAACCTGGTGGCCGCCGGCCCGGTCAAGACGACCGCCGCCAAGTCGATCCCGGGCTTCGACGAGTTCGAGGCGGTGTGGTCGACGCGCGCGCCGATCGGGTGGGACCTCAGCGACGCCGAGCCCCCGGCCAGGGCCTGCGTGGCGCTGCTCTCGGACTGGTTTCCTCGGACCACCGGCGAGATCGTCCACGTGGACGGCGGCGTTCACGCGATGGGCGCGTGAGCGGACGATGGCCGAATCGACGCCGCCCGGCTCTGCCTCGCGACTGGTCGCGCTCGTCCGGCACGCCAAAGCCGAGTCGGGGGAGGGCCGCGACGACCACGAACGCGAGCTCACCGGACGAGGACGGCGCGCTGCAGCCGAGGCGGGTCGCTGGCTGGCGGCGCACCTGCCGGAGCCCGACCTGGTGTGGTGCTCGAGCGCAGCTCGGGCGCGGCAGACCTGGGACGCCGTCAGCGCCTCGTTGGGGGCCGGGGAGGTCGTGACCGAGCGGGACCTGTACCTCGCGTCGGCGACCGACGTCGTGGAGCGGGTCCGCGGTGCCGACGTGCCCGCCATGGTCGTGGTGGGCCACAACCCGACAATCGAGGAAGCGCTGCGGGCGCTCACGGGCGAGAGGCGCGGCATGGCGCCGGGGGCGGTGGCGGTCGTCGACCTCTCCGAGGGAGCGCTGGTCGAGCTCTGGGAGCCGGGTCGCTGACCGGGACCGTCAGGTCGGGGGAGTGACGACCTCGAGACCCTCGGCCGCGTCGGCGTCCTCGACCTCCTCGCGGCTGATGCCGAGCAGGAACAGGATGGCGTCGAGGTAGGGCACCGTGAGCGCGGCGTCGGCGGCGACCCGCACCACCGGCTTGGCGTTGTAGGCGATGCCCAGCCCCGAGACGGCAAGCATGTCGAGGTCATTGGCCCCGTCCCCGATCGCGACCGTCTGCGACAACGGGATCCCGGCGTCGTCGGCGAACCTCGTCAGCGCGTTGGCCTTCCCTGCCCGGTCCAGGACCGGCCCCACGAGCTCTCCGGTGAGCCGGCCGTCTCGGATACCCACGACGTTCGAGGCGGCGTAGTCGATCCCTAGGTCCGCGACGAGCGCGTCGGTGATCTGGGCGAACCCGCCGCTCACCACGGCGATGCGGTAGTCCAGCCGCTTCAGGGTCCGCACGAAGGTGCGCGCACCGGGGGCCAGCTGCAGCT
>JACCUZ010000427.1 GCA_013698395.1 Sporichthyaceae bacterium | reverse complement strand
GGCGTGGGCCGGCCCTTGCTGCCGACCCGGTCGGGCGCGGGAGGCGCCGCGACGTCCTGCGCCGTCGACCCCCTGCTGCGTCCGAACACGGCGGCAACACTACGCGAGGGAACTCCACGGCCTTCGGGATCGTCGCCGTCCAGGAAGGACGCCTAGGGTAAGAGGCACCTGCCCACACGAGAAGGGGGCTTCCCCGCAGATGAGCGTCATGAAGCGGCTGCAGATGATCTTCAGCGCGAAGGCGAACAAGGCGCTCGACAGCGCCGAGGACCCGCGCGAAACCCTCGACTACTCCTACCAACGACAGCTCGAGATGCTGCAGAAGGTACGCCGCGGTGTCGCCGACGTGGCCACCTCGCGCAAACGCCTCGAGCTGCAGATGCAGCAGCTCAAGGCGCAGTCGGACAAGCTGGAGGGCCAGTCCCGCCAGGCGCTCGCCGCCGGGCGCGAGGACCTCGCCCGCGAGGCGCTGACCCGCCGGTCCGGCGTCCAGCAGCAGCAGACCGACCTCTCCGCCCAGCACGCGGCGCTGCAGGCCGAGGAGGAGAAGCTCACGCTGGCCTCCCAGCGGCTGCAGGCCAAGGTCGATGCCTTCCGCACCCGCAAGGAGACGATCAAGGCCACCTACACCGCGGCCGAGGCGCAGACCAAGATCGGTGAGGCGTTCTCCGGCATCTCGGAGGAGATGGGCGACGTCGGGCTGGCGGTGCAACGCGCCGAGGACAAGACCCAGGCCTTGCAGGCCCGGGCCGGCGCCATCGACGAGCTGCTCGCCAGCGGAGCCCTCGACGACATGTCCGGCACCGCCAAGGACGACATCACCGCCGAGCTCGAGCGGATGGGCAGCCAGGGTGAGGTCGAGCTCGAGCTGGCCCGGCTCAAGGGGGAGCTCGGGGCCGGCTCGGCCCCGGAGGCCATCGAGAGCGGCCCCCAGGCCGCCCCGGCGACCACTGCGCCACCCGGCGCCGCGGGCGCGACCAACCTCGCCGCACCCGCAGCCACCCCCCGGGCCGAGGAGGAGCGGCAATGATCGTCCGGGTGATGGGGGAGGGTCAGTTCACCGTCGATGACTCCCACGCCGAGGTACTCAACGGGCTCGACGGAGAGCTCGAACGCGCCGTCGAGGCCGGGGAAGAGACCGCCTTCCGCTCGGCACTCACCGAGCTGCTCGCCCAGGTACGTACGGTCGGGGAGCCGTTGCCGGTCGACTCGTTGGAGCCCTCCGACGCCCTTCTGCCGGCCGAGGACAGCAGCATCGACGACGTACGCAACCTGCTCGCCGACACCACCGAGGGCCTGATCCCCGGCTGACATGGCCAGTTCCCGCTACCTGCCCGACCGGGGCCTGACCGCCCGGATGGGCCTGACGATGTTCCTGCTCGGGCTGCTGTACGTGGTGCTGATCGGGCTCATCGCCTCGTACACCAACCTGGTGCTCGGCCTGCTCATCGCCGCAGGTGCGCTGTTCGCGCAGTGGTTCTTCAGCGACCGCATCGCTCTGTACGCCATGCACGGCCAGGTGGTGACGCCCGAGCAGGCGCCGGGGCTGCACGGCATCATCGACCGGCTGTGTGCGCTCGCTGACATGCCCAAGCCGACCGTGGCCATCGCGCGCAGCGATGTGCCGAACGCGTTCGCGACGGGGCGTACGCCGGCCCGTGCCGTCGTGTGCGCCACCACCGGCCTGCTCGACCGGCTCGACGAGCGCGAGCTGGAAGGGGTGCTGGCCCACGAGCTGTCCCACGTCGCCCACCGCGACGTCACCGTGATGACGATCGCGTCGGTCGTGGGCGTGCTCGCCGGGTTCCTCACCCGCATCGTCCTCTACAGCGGCATGGGCCGGAGCCGCCGGGACAGCGGGCCGCCCATCGTCCTCGTCGTGATCCTGGTCAGCGCCGTGGTTTATGCCCTGTCCTTCGTGCTCACCAGGGCCCTTTCCCGCTACCGGGAGCTCTCCGCCGACCGGGCGGGCGCGTTCCTGACCGGGCAGCCGTCGGCTCTCGCCTCGGCCCTGGTCGAGATCAGCGGCGACATGGCCCGCATTCCCAGCCGCGACCTGCGCGAGGCCGAGCCGTACAACGCGTTCTTCCTCGTCCCGGCGATCGCCCCCGGCTTCAGCCTGTCGTCGCTGTTCTCGACCCACCCACCGCTGGAGCGTCGCCTCGATCAGCTCGGCACCATCTCCGCCCAGCTCGGCCGGCCGCTGACATGAGCGCCCCCCCGCGATGAGCCTGTTCGGTCGGATCCTCGGGCGCAGCACGCCGCCAGCCCCCGACCTCGACGCCCTCTTCGCGCTGCCCGGTGCCGTCCTGACCCTGCAGTCCGCGCTGGGAATGGCGCCCACCGGACTGGGGTCGGTGGCCTTCCGCGCGGCCGAGGGCGGAGCCGCAGCGACGACGGTCGCCGACGTCACCGCGTTGCTCGACGCCGACCAGGGGCCGGCCGTAGAGCGCTCGGTGGACGAGTTCGGGTTCACCTGGCTCCTGGTGCGCCATGACGCCGAAGAGGTGTCGGCCCTCGTCACCGACCTGCACGCGGTGAACGCCTCGCTCGCGGACAACGGGTTCGGGCCGGCGCTGCTGTGCTCGCTGCTGGCCCTGACCGACCCGGACGGCCGTCGGCTCGCCCTGGTCTACCTCTACAAGCGCGGCACGTTCTACCCGTTTGCTCCGCTGGACGGTAAGCGGCGCGACAACGCGTTCGAACTCCAGGTGCGCGGCGCGGTCGGGGCTGACCTTCCGGTGGAGCCCGACCTCGCGCGCTGGTTCCCGGTGTGGGGCGCGCCGGGGCTGTAGGCGGGAGCTGGCAGGCCGGACCGCAGGGTTGCACCGCGCCTCGCCAGCCACCCAGGCGCAACAGCGTCCCAACCTGGCCGGCTGTGGCGCAGGGTCGAACCGCTACCGAGCGCCAGCCGTAGCGCAGGGTGCGGGCGCCTTCCTGCTCGAGCAGCTCGTTGTCCCGGATGTCGTCGCGTTCCCTCTCGTCCTCGGGGTGGCTGGCCCGGCTATCGAGCTCGACGACCAGGGCGAACGGGTCGTAGCGGACGTCTCGGTACCGTCGCCGTCCGGCCTGCCCCTCCGGGCGGTTGTTGGTCGAGCGTGGCAGCCCGTGCGCCCGCTCCACATGTCGGACGTAGTTGCGTTCCAGCGGGCTCTGGACCCCCTGCCGTACTTCGGACACCAGGTCCAGGACGAGCCGGCGGTGGCGCATCTTGGCCCGACGTTCCACGGCCTCTGCCAGCCGCGCCGGATTGGTGATCTGCCGCTGGCAGGCCCGCAGCACCCAGTCGATCACCTGCTCTGCTCTGGTGGAGGGCCGGTCGACGAGGTCGAGCACGGTGTCCTCGACCCGGACAACCGGTGGACGGCGGGCCGGGTGCACCCGGTCCGGCAGGGCTGAGCGGATATGGAACACCACGCCCGGCTGCCTTAGCAGGCCGCTTGTCCGCCGGCACGATCAGATGCACCACGGGCAGCGGCTCGTCGAGAATCTTCCAGGACCAAGCGGCGGTCTCCATACCGAGAGCCGCTTCCGGACCGGCGTGCAGGACCGCGGCCCAGCACCGGGCGTCGTAGGACACCGGTCCGGTCGTCACGAAGTAGACGCCCTCGTGCACGCTGCGCCGCCACCGGCGGCCCGAGATCTCGCGGCCGATCTGCGCTGCGGCCATGCCTAGGTCAATGGCCTGTGACCGGCTCACGGCACCCCCCTGCGCTCGGGCCTTTGCGTCACACGCGGCCCTGGCCTCGACCAGGCGTGGAGTGGGCACGGTCCAGCCTTGGTTGCATCACCGGCTCCTCGGACCGGCCGGACGGGAGATGTGGACAGGCGGGCGCTGTGGATGCCGGCCAGGGTTAGCCCCCCAATTTCCATGATCGCGAAGATTCCACCCCGTCCTCGCGGCCTTGATCCTTCCGGATCATGAAGGAACGCCGCGTGCGGCATCATCGGGCGGGTGCGCGTCCTCCTCGCTCCGGACA
>JACCUZ010000360.1 GCA_013698395.1 Sporichthyaceae bacterium | reverse complement strand
GGAGGCCATGACCGTGCGGTCGTACGTCGGCAGGGCCTGGCGGGACAGGCAGAGCCCGGCGGGCCGGTCGGTGTGCTGGAGGATCGTCCGCCAGGCGACGACCGTCTCGTTGGCGTCGGCGGGCCGGACGACGTCGAGGCCGGGGATGGCACGCAGGGCAGCCAGGTGCTCGACCGGCTGGTGGGTCGGACCGTCCTCGCCGAGGCCGATGGAGTCGTGGGTCCAGACGTAGGTCACCGGCAGCTGCATCAGCGCGGCAAGGCGCACCGCGGGTCGCATGTAGTCGCTGAACACCAGGAACGTGCCGCCGTAGACCCGGGTGCCACCGTGCAGCGCGATGCCGTTCATGATCGAGCCCATCGCGTGCTCGCGGATGCCGAAGTGGAGCACCCGGCCGTACGGCCCGCCGGGAAAGGCCTTGGACTGGCGGTCCTCCGGCAGGAACGACGGCTCGCCCTCCGGCGTGGTGTTGTTGGACTCCGCCAGGTCCGCCGACCCGCCCCACAGCTCAGGAAGGACCGGCGCGATCTTCTCCAGCACCTTTCCCGACGCCTTACGGGTGGCCATCCCCTTGGGGTCTGCGGGGAACTCGGGCAGCGCGTCGGTCCAGCCGTCGGGCAGCCGGCGCACCGACATCCGGTCCAGCAGCGTCTTGCCTTCGGGGTTGCTCTCCGCCCACTGCCCGAACATCGACTGCCACTGCTCATTCGCGGCTCGGCCGCGCGCGACGACCTGGCGGGCATGGCTGAGCACCTCGGGGTCGACGTCGAAAGTCTTGCCCGGGTCGAACCCCAGAATCTCCTTGGTGCGCGCCACCTCCTCGGCGCCCAGCGCGCTGCCGTGGGCCTTTCCGGTGTTCTGCGCGTTGGGTGCTGGCCACGCGATGATGGTGCGCAGCGCGATGAAGGACGGCCGCTCGGTCTCCGCGAGTGCCGCGTCGAAGGCGGCGGCGAGCCCGGCGACATCCTCGGCGTAGGAACCGCCGCTGCCTTGCCAGTCGACCCGCTGGACGTGCCAGCCGTAGGCCTCGTACCGCGCGCAGGTGTCCTCCGACAGGGCGATCGAGGTGTCGTCCTCGATCGAGATGTGGTTGTCGTCGTAGAGCAGCGTCAGGTTGCCCAACCGTTGTGTCGCTGCCAGCGAGGACGCCTCGCTGCTGATGCCTTCCTCGATGTCACCGTCGGAGGCGAAGCACCAGATGGCGTGGTCGAAGGGGCTCTCGCCCGGCGCTGCATCGGCGTCGAGCAGCCCGCGTTCCCGCCGGGCGGCCATGGCCATCCCGACCGCATTGCCGACGCCCTGGCCGAGTGGGCCCGTTGTCGCCTCCACCCCGGCCGTGTGCCCGTGCTCGGGATGGCCGGGGGTCAGCGAGCCCCAGGTCCGCAGTCCGTTGAGGTCGCCGATCTCCAGGCCGTAGCCGGACAGGTAGAGCTGGAGGTACAGCGTCAGGCTCGAGTGCCCGCAGGACAGCACGAAGCGGTCGCGCCCAGGCCAGGCCGGGTCGGTGGGGTCGTGACGCAGGTAGCGCTGGAAGAGCAGGTACGCGGCCGGCGCCAGGCTCATCGCCGTCCCCGGGTGGCCGTTGCCGACCTTTTGCACCGAGTCCATGGCCAGCACGCGAATGGTGTCGACGGCCTTCTGATCGAGGTCGGACCACTCGAGGTTCCGCGACGGGCTCATGGGTGTGGGCGCTCCTTCGTGGGGTCAGGCTGGCCGCGGTCGGGAGCCTACTCAGGTCGACCCCCCGGGGCGCTCCCGAGTGTTCGACAGATGGATACAGTTCGGCGGATACAGTGGGGCTGCCCGGGTGCGGCGCACCGAAACGGCTGGAGATGAGGTGCGCGTGACGGCCGTCGACTCGCACCGGTCAATGACCGGCGTCGAAATCATCACCTCTGGCCGCCCGACCCGCTCGCCGCGCGAGATGCTGTCCGGCTATCTCTCGCTCACCAAGCCGCGCATCATCGAGCTGCTGCTGGTCACCACCGTGCCGACCATGCTGCTCGCGGAGGGCGGCGTCCCCCCCCTCTCCCTCGTAGCCGCCACGCTGGTGGGTGGCAGCCTCGCCGCCGGAAGCGCGAACACGCTGAACTGCTACCTCGACCGGGACATCGACCAGGTCATGCACCGCACGGAGCGGCGCCCACTGGCCACCGGCCTGGTCTCGCCGCGCGAGGCGCTGGTATTCGGGACGGTCCTCGGTGTGCTGGCGGTGACCTGGCTCACGCTCACGGTGGGTGAGCTCCCGGCGGGGCTGGCCCTGGTGGCCATCGCGTTCTACGTGGGCGTCTACACCATGGGTCTCAAGCGGCGAACCCCACAGAACATCGTGTGGGGCGGTGCAGCGGGCTGCATGCCGGTGCTCATCGGCTGGTCAGCGGTGACCGGCTCGTTGGCCTGGACGCCGGTCGTCCTCTTCGCGGTCATCTTCTTCTGGACCCCGCCGCACTACTGGCCCCTGTCCATGCGCTTCCGCGCTGACTACGCCGCGGCGGGGGTGCCCATGCTGCCCGTCGTCGCCGGGCCCGAGGCCGTCGCCCG
>JACCUZ010000368.1 GCA_013698395.1 Sporichthyaceae bacterium | reverse complement strand
ACACCGAGGTCGTCGGCCAGCTCGGAGCTCTCGAGGTGGCCCATCCCCGGCGGGGAGACCGTTGCGACCATGAGCCGGTCGTTCATCCAGTCGCCAGCGACAGCGCCAAGGTTGGCACTGACCGCCTGCTGCAGCGGCGTGAGCACCTGGAAGAGCACGAACACGACGCCGACGAAGGTCAGCGGGGCCGAGAGGCTCTCGCCGTCCCGGACGGAGGCGACGAGGACGCCGGTCGCGACGGCGAGCAGCGCCGGCATCGCGCCGCGGAGCAACAGCAGCAGCCACCAGGCCGTCGCGAGGCCGGGCGAGGCCCGGAAGAGCACGACGAAGAAGCGGAACTCCTGCCGGTCCCGCATCAGAACAGGACGGACATGAAAGCACCGCGGTCGGTGAACCCGACCCGGCGGTAGGAGGCTCGGGCAGCCAGGTTGTAGTCGTTGACGTACAGGCTGACGACCGGGGCGATGTCCCGCCGGGCGGAGGCCACGACAGCAGCCATGCCGCGCACGGACAGGCCACGGCCGCGCAGGTCGGGCGGCACCCAGACTCCCTGGACCTGACACGCCGAGGATGTCACCGACCCGATCTCGGCCTTGAACACCACCCGGCCGCCCTCGATCCGGGCGAAGGCCCGGACGGAGCGGATCAGCTCGGCGACCCTCGAGCGGTACATCGCCCCGCCGTCGGCGGACTCCGGTGAGACGCCGACCTCCTCGGTGAACATGGCCACGCACGCCGGGACAAGAAGGTCCAGCTCGTCCGGGCGGACCCGGCGTACGAGCGGGTCGGGCTCGACAGCCGGGTCGGTGTCGATGGCCATCAGGGGCTGACAGCCGCGCACGTCCCGGGCCGGCCCCCACGCCGGCTCCAGGACCTTCCACATGTCAGCGACCGCCGAGCGGTCGCCCACGATCGACGCGCACCTGCGACCCTGGCGCCGGGCCCGTTCGGCGAAGGCCACCGCCGCCTCCTGCCCGGCCTGCACCGGCACCAGGTTGGCGCCGGAGTGGCACAGCGCGGTCAACGTGCCGTTGACGACATGGCCCCACATCTCGCCCCCGAGCCGGCGCGGCTCGAGTCCGGCAAGGGCAACGCGCGAGGCCACGAAGACGTCGACGACGGGATCACGGGAGAGCACCCGACGGGCGTCGGGCAGGTCCTCGTCGCGCAGGACCCGCAGCGCCGTCGTGCCCAGCACGCGTCCCTCCACGTCGTCGGCTGCGGCGCGTCAGGAGACGCTGACGGCCGGCTCGCCAGAGGCTACGCCGTCGCTCTCCATCTCCTCGGCGATCCGCATGGCCTCCTCGATGAGGGTCTCCACGATCTGGGACTCCGGCACGGTCTTGATGATTTCGCCCTTGACGAAGATCTGCCCCTTGCCGTTGCCCGAGGCCACCCCGAGGTCCGCCTCCCGGGCCTCCCCCGGGCCGTTGACGACGCAGCCCATGACCGCGACCCGCAGCGGGACAGTCAGTCCCTCGAGCCCGGCTGTCACCTGGTCCGCGAGGGTGTAGACGTCGACCTGCGCACGACCGCAGGACGGGCAGGACACGATCTCCAACCCACGCTGCTTGAGCCCCAGCGACTCGAGGATCTGGTTGCCGACCTTGACCTCCTCGACGGGGGGCGCCGAGAGCGAGACCCGGATCGTGTCCCCGATGCCCTCGGCCAGCAGGGCACCGAAGGCGACCGCTGACTTGATGGTGCCCTGGAAGGCCGGCCCGGCCTCGGTCACGCCCAGGTGCAGCGGGTAGTCGCACTGCTGCGCGAGCAGCCGGTAGGCGGCCACCATGACGACCGGGTCGTTGTGCTTGACCGAGATCTTGATGTCCCGGAAGTCGTGCTCCTCGAACAGCGAGCACTCCCACAGAGCCGACTCGACGAGTGCCTCAGGAGTGGCCTTGCCGTACTTGGCGAGCAGCCGCTTGTCCAGCGACCCGGCGTTCACACCGATCCGGATCGGCACGCCCGCGGCCGCTGCCGCCCTGGCGATCTCCTTGACCTTGTCGTCGAAAGCCTTGATGTTGCCCGGGTTCACCCGGACTGCCGCGCACCCGGCGTCGATCGCTGCGAAGACGTACTTGGGCTGGAAGTGGATGTCGGCGATGACCGGGATCTGCGACTTGCGGGCGATGACCGGCAGCGCCTCTGCGTCGTCCTGGCTGGGGCAGGCCACCCGGACGATCTGACAACCGGTGGCGGTGAGCTCGGCGATCTGCTGCAGCGTGGCGTTGATGTCGGTCGTCGGCGTCGTGGTCATCGACTGCACCGACACGGGGGCGTCCCCGCCTACCAGGACGCCACCCACGTTGATCTGGCGGCTTGCTCGGCGTTGGGCGAGCGGACGCGACGGGATCGCGGGCATGCCGAGGCTGACGGTCACCCCACCAGTATCGCCCGCGCCGGGGAGCCCCTACTGCAACGTGATGGGGTTCACGATGTCGGCGGTCAAGGTGAGCAGGGTGAGCCCGCCGAAGAGCAGGATCACGACGTACGTCACCGGCATGAGCTTGTTGTAGTCCACCCGTCCCGGGTCGGGTCGACCACGACGTGCGGCCAGCCAGGATCGCGCCCGCTCGAACCAGGCCACCGCCACGTGCCCGCCGTCCAGCGGCAGCAGTGGGAACAGGTTGAAGACCCCGATGAAGACGTTGAGCCCTCCCAGCAGTGCAAGGAACACGATGGGCAGGCCCAGCTCGACCGCCTCGCCACCGACCCGGCTGGCCCCGACGACGCTGATCGGGGTCTCCGGGTCACGCGCCTCGCCCCCGATGGCGTCGAGCAGCTTCGGGACCTTGGAGGGGAACTTCCCGATGGCCTCGAAGGTGAGCCGGACACTCTCTCCGAGGTACCAGACCGAGGCGGGGGCGGCGCCCGCCGCGTCGTAGTGCAGGGTCAGCGGGGGCGACGCGACCGACAACCCGATGGCGGACACCATGGACAGCTCGCCGTCGGGGTCGCCGATCGGCGGCCGCTCAGTGCCGACCAGCTCGGCAC
>JACCUZ010000356.1 GCA_013698395.1 Sporichthyaceae bacterium | reverse complement strand
CACGCGTTGTCTTGGCTGCTCGCCATTTGCACTCGCACACCTGCAGTGCGCCGTCTTGGCCGCGAGGCCGCCACCGGGCTGCGATACTGCACTGGCTCATGGCCGAGGCATCGACGCAACGCAGGGGTTAGCGGTGGGCGCGACGAACGGGTCGACTCAGCAGGAGGACTCGACCGGGCTCGCCGAGCCGGTGGGGGTCGTGCTCGTCACACACAACCGACCGGAACTGATGCGCAAGACCCTCGCGTCGATCCTGGCCAAGGAGTACGCCGGCGACATCCAGGTCGTGATCGTCTTCGACCGCAGTGAGCCGGACACCTCCTTGGTCCAGGACGACCCGCACCGCAGCGTCCGTGTGATGGCAAACTCTCGGACCCCTGGCCTCGCCGGTGGTCGCAACACCGGGATCCTCGAGCTGTCGACCGAGCTGATCGCGTTCTGCGACGACGACGACACCTGGGCTCCGACGAAGCTCACCCGACAGGTCGAGCGACTGCACGAGCAGCCGGACGCGGAGTTCGTCACCACCGCCATGCGGGTGATCTGGGGCGACACCTCGACGATCCGGGTGGCAGACCGTTCCGAGGTCACCATCACCGAGCTGGCGCGATCGCGGATGCCGATGCTCCACTCGTCGTCGTTCCTGTTCCGCAAGTCAGCGATGGTCGACGGTTTCGGGCTCGTGGACGAGACGTTGCCGCGCAGCATGGCCGAGGACTGGGACCTGTTGATCCGGGCCGCCCGGCGCCGGCCGATCCAGCACGTCGACGAGCCGCTGATCGACGTGCTGTGGGGCCAGACGTCGTACTTCAACGATGCGTGGCACGACAAGAACGTCGCCCACCAGATGCTGCTCGACCAACACCCCGAGATCCGCGCCGACAAGATCGGGGCCGGTCTCCAGTACGGAAAACTCACGTTCGGTCATGCCGCCGTCGGCGAGCGCAGGCAAGCGCTCCACTATGCCCGGCAGGGGTTCCGCACGAACTGGAAGGAGCCGCGGACCGTCCTCGGGCTGCTCGTCGTGGCCGGTGTCCCGCCCGAGTGGATCCAGCGCAAGCTCAACGAGCGCGGCCGCGGCATCTGACCTGCCCAGCCGCCGCGTCGCGGGGGGCCGATGCGTCAGGGACGTGGTCGTAGCTGTGCACTGCGCGCAGCCAGCCGCTCGCGCAACGGCATGGTCACGGACTCGATCTCCTCGAGCTCGCCGTCGTGCAGCTTGGCTCGCCAAGCGGTGGCGACCGCGTCCGGCGGACGGTCGAAGTTGTGCAACGCCGACTCCCGAGCTGGTGCGACCGAGCCGCCCGCAGCCCCACCGGTCTCCTTGGCGAACTCCTCGTCGGCCGCCGTGCTCCATCGCAGTCCGAGCTCGTCGAAGAAGTGGCGACCCGCCTCGATGCCACCGCCGGCGAGCTCCTCGTGCGGCACCAGCAACACCCGAGGCTCGTCTGCCGCTTGCCCGCGCCGTGCGTCCAGCCGGTCGAGGTCGTGCAGCGTCATGGCGTACAGGGCCATCCAGAACCGACCCATCGCCTCGGCCTCGCTGACCTCGTCGAGCCGCGGCAGACGAGCAGCCGCGACCGAGGTGTCACCGCTCTTCTCGCGGTAAGCAGCGAGGATCGGCTGGAGCTCGTCGAGGTCTGGTGACCATCCCATCCGCCGATAGCTCGCCAACATCGCGCCGGGGTGCCGGTGGACCACGACGACGCGCGCCCCAGTAGTCGCGACGACGGCAGGGATCGAGAGCATCGCAAAGGGATCCTTGACCACGATCCTGGTCCACGGGAAGGGTGCCGCCCACTGCCTGCGGCCGTAGCGGCTGTAGACCGACGGGTTGAGACCGCGGTACGCCGAACGGAGCGCCCGACGCTGCCGCGGCGAGGGTTGCTCGACCCGCGCCCACCCCGGCAACGTCTTGGCCAAGGCGTACTGACGACCGCGTGCGTTCATCGGCTCGCGACCGGTGAGGGCGGTTCCGGGAGCGGTAGCAGCCAACCGGGCGACCCAGGTGGTGCCCGATCTGGGCATCCCAGTGACGAGAATCGGTCGCCGGCTCGGTCGCGCTGTCGCGTCTCCCCCGATCTCATTCACGACGCGGCTCCTGGCTAGGTCGGAGAAGTTACGATGATCCTAATGGCGCGTCTCGCAGAAAATGGCGGAGACGACATTGGGGATTCACCGAACGAGACCGGTGGTGGGACTTGGGGGAAACGAACCCATGGTGCTGCGGTCCTGTCGCCTTCTTGTCGTCACGGTCCTGGCGGCGGCACCGCTCGCTGCCTGCACCGATGACAGCAGCACACGGAAGCGACCGGCTGTCCGCCGGCGGAGCCGCTGGACCTGCGG
>JACCUZ010000081.1 GCA_013698395.1 Sporichthyaceae bacterium | reverse complement strand
CCCTGTGCCTGCCGCACGGCGAGGCGCTGACCGTGCTCCGTCCGGCCGCCGACCACGTGAGCTGCGAGCTGACGCTGGCCGACCCCCGCGACGTCGTCCCGGCGGTCGCTCGGGTCCGGCGCCTGCTGGACCTCGACGCCGACGCAGCCGCGGTGGACGAGCTGCTTGGTGCCGAGCCGCTGCTGCGGCCTCTGGTCACCGCGTGGCCTGGGATGCGGGTCCCGGGGTCGGTGGACGGCATCGAGGTGGCGGTGCGCGCCGTGATCGGGCAGCAGGTCTCAGTCGCCGGGGCAAGGACAGTGATGGCCCGGCTCCTCACGACGTACGGCAAGCCGGTGACCCGCGTGAGCTACCCCGGTGTGACCCACCATTTCCCCACCGCCGACGCCCTCGCCGCAGCAGACCCCGAGTCGCTGCCCATGCCGCGCGCCCGCGCACGCGCCCTGGTGGGGCTGTGCGCGGCCGTCGCTGACGGGCAGCTCGACCTCGACGTGGGGGCGGAGCGTACGGAGACCACCGCCGCCCTGCTGGCGCTGCCCGGCGTTGGCCCCTGGACCGCTGACTACGTCCGGCTGCGCGCGCTCGGCGATCCCGATGTCCTGCTGAGCACCGACCTCGGGGTGCGTCGCGCGCTGGAACGGCTCGGTGTCGCCGGCGACCCGCAGTCCGCGGCCGTACTCGGGCAGCGATGGCGGCCCTGGCGCTCCTACGCCCTCATGCATCTCTGGCACCTCGTAACCGACCGGGAGATCCGATGACCAGCACGTGGACCGCGACCGTGGAGAGCCCGATCGGGCCTTTGCTGCTGACCAGCGACGGGACGTCGTTGACCCGGCTGCTGATCGGCGGCGACCCCAACCCCGCGTGGTCGACCGAGCCGTGCGCCGTACTGACCCGGGCGGCGACCCAGCTCGCGGAGTACTTCCGTGGCGAACGCACGGACTTCGACCTGGCGCTGGAACCAGCGGGCACACCATTCCAGCTTGCGGTGTGGCAGGCGTTGCGGGAGATCCCCTACGCCGCAACCATGAGCTACGGGCAGCTCGCGACCCGCGTCGGCAACCCCCGGGCGTCCCGCGCGGTGGGGCTGGCCAACGGCCGCAACCCCATCTCGATTGTGGTGCCGTGTCACCGGGTGATCGGAGCCAAGGGCTCCCTCATCGGGTACGGCGGCGGGCTGGAGCGCAAGCGCATCCTGCTCGACCTCGAGCGAAGGACCTCGGGCCATGAGGAGTCCCAGCTCAGCCTGCCCGGAGCACTAACGTGAGGACATGAGCACCGGGGCCGCCGAAACACCGTTGCTGGCGCGCATCCGGGAGTCGGTGATCGGCGACGACCAGGTGATGCACGGCCCGTACGGGCCTCGCCGGGTCACCTACGCCGACTACACCGCGAGCGGCCGAGCCCTGGCCTTCCTCGAGGACTTCATCCGCGACGAGGTCCTGCCGCGCTACGCGAACACACACACCGAGTCCAGCGGGACGGGCCTGCAGACCACCCGGCTGCGCGAGGACGCGCGGCGGATCATCCGGGACGCCGTCGGGGGCGACGACGACACCGTGGTGATCTTCTGTGGAGCAGGGTCGACCGCGGCGATCGACAAGATGATCGGTCTGCTCAACCTGCGCATTCCCGCGGACCTCGACGACCGGTACCAGCTGTCGGCGCACATCCCGCGCGACGAGCGTCCCGTCGTCTTCATCGGTCCCTTCGAGCACCACTCCAACGAGCTGCCGTGGCGCGAGTCCATCTGTGACGTCGTCACGATCCCGGAGGACCGCGACGGGCACATCGACGTCAGCGTCCTGGCGCAGAAGCTCGTCGAGCACGCGGACCGGCCCCTCCGGATCGGGTCGTTCTCAGCGGCGTCCAACGTCACCGGCATCGTGAGCGACACCCACCGCATCGCCGACCTGCTGCACCGCCACGGCGCTCTCTCCTTCTGGGACTTCGCGGCAGCCGCGCCGTACGTCGACATCGAGATGAACCGGGCGTGTGACGAGCACCCCCGATGCCACAAGGACGCGGTGTTTCTCTCGCCACACAAGTTCATCGGTGGTCCCGGCACACCCGGAGTTCTGGTCGTACGTCGGGAGCTGCTCACCAACCGGGTCCCTGTGGTCCCCGGAGGCGGGACGGTCGCCTACGTCAACCCGCTGGAGCACGTCTACATCGACGAGCCTGCGCATCGTGAGGAGGGCGGCACGCCGGCGATCGTGGAGTCCATCCGGGCCGGGCTGGTGTTCCAGCTCAAGGAGGCCGTCGGCGTCGAGGTCATCCGTCAGCGTGAGGAGCGGCTGCTCCGCCACGCCGTCGAGGCATGGCGCACCCACGAGGGCATCGAGATCCTGGGCAACCTCGAGGCCGAACGGCTGTCGATCGTGTCCTTCGTCGTACGGCGGCTCGACTCGGCCGGCAGGGTCGGTCGTTACCTGCACCACAACTTCGTCGTCGCCGTGCTCAACGACCTGTTCGGCATCCAGTCGCGGGGCGGCTGCTCGTGCGCAGGTCCCTACGGTCACCGGCTGCTCGGCATCGACCTCGACCGCTCCCATGAGTTCGAGCGGGAGATCTCCACGGGTTGCGAAGGCATCAAGCCGGGCTGGGTGCGCATCAACTTCAACTACTTCGTCTCCGATGCGGTCCTCGACTACGTGGTGGAAGCGGTGTCGATCGTGGCTGACGACGGTTGGCGGCTGCTGCCGGACTACACCTTCGACCCGGCAACCGGCCTCTGGCGGCACAGAGCCGGCCCGGTGGAGCCACCGCTGCGGCTGGACCAGGTCGGTTACGACCCGCTCACCGGCACGATGACCTATCCCCGCCACGACGAACCCGTACCGGAGTCGGCCTTGCCTGGCTACCTCGACGAGGCCCGCCGCATCGTGGCCTCGGCCGCCTCGACGTCAGGGGCCTGCGACGAGCCGGTCGCCTCCGATGTGGTGTCCGCCGACTTCGAGCACCTCCGCTGGTTCGAGCTGCCGGCTGCCTGCCTGCGTCCCTGACCTGATGCACATCGGTTGGGGAGACGGTCAGCGGGCAGGAAGATCGGAGGATCTCCGGCACCCGAGAGGACACCCCGTGCTCAAGCTGCTGCTTGTCATCGCTGTGATTGTCGTCGTCGTCATGTTCGTCGTGCCGGCGCTGCGCCGACGTAACGGTCGCGGCCTCTAGGTTCCCGCCGTTTCGCCGGTCACCTCAGCCAGGTCGCCTCAGCCGGTGGTCGAGTCGGCGGAGGGGTCGACACTGCGCCCCGCCCACGTCCACGCGTAGGACGCGTCTTCGCACGCCAGAGCCGGCCCCGACAGGTCGAGCGGACGGAACGTGTCGACCATGACCGCCAGCTCGTCGGTGCGCTCCTTGCCGATCGACGCCTCGACCGACCCCGGCTGGGGCCCGTGGGTGAATCCGGAGGGGTGCAGGGAGATGGACCCCTGCTCGATGCCGGCTCCCTTTCGCGACATGAAGTCCCCACCGGTGTAGAAGATCACCTCGTCGGAGTCGACGTTGGCGTGGTTGTACGGAGCCGGGATGCCTTCGGGGTGATAGTCGAAGAGACGCGGCACGAAGGAGCAGATGACGAAGTTGGGTCCCTCGAACGTCTGGTGCACCGGCGGGGGCTGGTGCAGGCGTCCGGTGATCGGCTCGAAGTCGTGGATCGAGAACGCGTGGGGGTACAGGCAACCGTCCCACCCGACCACGTCGAACGGGTGGTGGGCGTACACGTAGCGCGTCCACGCCGTCGCGGTTCCACTGCCGCGGTGCTGCACGAGCACTTCCACGTCTTCGCCGTCCACGGTCAGCGGGTCTGCTGGCCCCCGGATGTCCCGTTCACAGTAGGGGGCGTGCTCGAGGAACTGGCCCTTGCTCGACAGATAGCGCTTCGGCGGCCGGATGTGACCGGAAGCCTCGGTAACGAGCAGGCGCAGCTCCCCTCGCGGCACCCATCGGTGCGTCGTCGACGTCGGCAGCACGACGTAGTCGCCACTGCTCACCATCAGGGCGCCGAACACGGTCTCGACGACAGCCTCACCACTCTCGACGTAGACGCACTCGTCGCCGATCGCGTTGCGGTACAACGGTGAGGGCTCTGTCGCGACGACGTAGGAGATGCGTACGTCCGCGTTGGCCAGCAGGTGCTGTCGCCCGAGCACCGGGTCGGGAGAGCCGCCCGCGCCGTCGAGCTTGTGGGTCCTGAAGTGTCGCGGCTTGAGGGGGTGGTTCGTTCGCCGGTCGTACTGCGGCGCGTCGAACACCTCGCTCGACACGATGGCCGGCGGGATGTGCCGGTGGTAGAGCAGTGACGCGTCGGACGAGAAGCCCTCGACTCCCATGAGCTCCTCGGCGTAGAGGCTGCCGTCAGGCTTGCGGAACTGGGTGTGCCGCTTGCGCGGGACGTCTCCGACCTGCCGGTAGTAGGGCATGGTTGGCTCCCCTCGGCTCGGGTTGTCCGGCTGATTCTTCCCCTCCACCCTGCCACGGTCGGCCTCGCTAGGGTCGTTGCATGCGCTGTGCCTCCGACCCGCTGTTCCGGGGGCTGGTCGACGACGCGGCGTTGTTCCCTCCCGGCAATGCCCCGATGGACGTCGCCCTGCGCGAGCACCAGCACTACCGCGCCGCTCCCTGGGCAGCTGCGGTCGGCCCGTTCCTCTGCCCGGCCTCACGGATCGAGGAATTCGTCTCGGCGGCATCGCCGGGTGATCCCGTTTCGGTGGCGCTGATATTCGACGTGACCTCCGAGGCCCTCTTGCGCGCGTGCCGTGCCTGGCTGGACTACGGCGGAGTCGCGCACTGGGAGGCCGTTTATGGTCGCCACGGGCTCGACGCGAAGGTGTTCAGTGATGGATCGACGGGTCAGGGCCTGACGGCCTTCCTCGAGGTGCCGCGCACCGGCTTCGAGTCTGCCCTCGACCTCGTCGGCTCACTGCGTGGGTTTGCGGCGAAGTACCGCACCGGCGGCAAGACGGCTGAGGCCTTCCCGACGGAGGATGAGCTGGCTGCGTTTCTTGTGGCCTGCACACGCCGGGGCCTGGCGTTCAAGTTGACGGCCGGGCTGCACCACGCTGTCAGGTGGACCAGCGAGGAAGGCTTCGAGCAGCACGGCGTGCTCAACGTCCTGGTCGCGACTCGGGTGGCGCTGACCGGCGGAACCACCGACGACATCGTCGCGGTGCTCGCCGAGCAACGGCCGGCCCCACTCGTCGGTTTCGTCCAGGAGTGGGACGAGGCCACCTGTGCCGACGTACGCAACGCCTTCCGTTCGTTCGGCTGCTGTGGCGTCACCGACCCACTCCGGGACCTGCAGGCCCTCGGGGTGCTCGAAGCAGAGTCGCCGTGACCGGCTGGGTCGACGTCGCGCCGGAGTCGCCGTTCCCGGTGACCAACCTTCCGTACGGCGTCTTCTCTCACGGCGGCGAGCCGGCCCGGGTAGGTGTCGCGCTGGGTGACCAGGTCCTCGACCTCGCACCGCTTGCCGCAGCCGAGGGGCTCGACGGCGGCCACGTGTTCGAGTCGCCGGCGCTCAACCCCTTCATGGCGCTGGGTCGACCGGCCTGGACGGCCGTGCGCTCGTGGCTGACCGAGCTGCTCACCCACGAGGGCTATCGCGAGCTGGTGGAAAGCCACCTCCTTCCGATGGGTGAGGTGACGCTGCACCTGCCGTTCGAGGTGGCCGACTACGTCGACTTCTACTCCTCGCAGCACCACGCCGAGAACGTCGGCCGCATCTTCCGTCCCGACGGTGATGCCCTCAGCCCCAACTGGAAGCACCTGCCGGTTGGCTACCACGGTCGGGCCGGCACCGTCATCGTGTCCGGCACCGACGTCGTCCGACCGGCCGGTCAGCGCATGCCCCCGGGCGCGGGCGGGCCGACGTACGGCCCATCGACCCGTCTGGACGTCGAGGCGGAGGTGGGCTTCGTGGTCGGGGTGCCGTCGCAACGTGGCACGACGGTTGCCGTTGGGAACTTTGCCGAGCACGTCTTCGGGGTCTGCCTCGTCAACGATTGGAGTGCGCGCGACCTGCAGTCGTGGGAGTACGTGCCACTGGGACCGTTCCTCGGAAAGTCGTTCGCGACCTCGGTGTCGCCGTGGGTGGTGACGCTGGACGCGTTGGCCGCCGCGCGGGTTGAAGGGCCGGCCCAGTCGCCAGCGGTGCTGCCGTACCTGCGCCGAGGGGAGCCGTGGGGGCTGGACATCGAGCTGGAGGTGTCGTGGAACGGCACGGTGGTGGCACGGCCACCGTTCGCCGGGATGTACTGGACGCCCGACCAGCAAGTGGCGCACCTGACGGTCAACGGCGCCTCCCTGCGTACCGGTGATCTGTACGCCTCGGGCACGGTGTCCGGCGCCGCCAAGGATCAGCGGGGGTCGTTCCTCGAACTGTCCTGGAACGGCCGAGACCCGGTCATCCTGGCTGACGGGTCGAGCCGCACCTTCCTCGAGGACGGGGACGAGGTGTCGATCACGGCATGGGCGCCCGGGGCGGCCGGAACGCGCATCGGGTTCGGCGCGGTCAGCGGCCGGATTGTGGCGGGCGGCTCGACCACGGGCTGACCCCCTCGCCTACCGCGCGCCCGCGCCTCGGCCTGACCTGAGTTCCGCAGCTGAGCGATCTTGACAGGCATGCGCTGGCGGGTATGTGCAGGTGAGCGGCGTGGAGCGGTCGCTGAATGACGGGCATACGCCGTTTCGGCGTAGG
>JACCUZ010000322.1 GCA_013698395.1 Sporichthyaceae bacterium | reverse complement strand
ATTCGAGAGCAATCCGACCACCAAGCAGGCGATATCTCGAGCAACCCGGTCGCCCGCTGCTCAGCCCACACGAGGGACCGCAAGCCGATCGTCAAACGGACGCCGAGGGTCCCGTCGGCTTGTCAGCACGTGCACGCACGTAGCCGATGAGCGCGTTGCTGCGGCAACGACAAGTGCCATCAGCTGTCCCGCTGCCCGCTCCCCGCTGCCGGCTGTCGGGCGCGGTGTCCTCAGGCTCTCGCCTGCGGCGGCCCATCTGAGCGAGCAGCTTCTCGAGCGCTTCCTGGTCCGGCCCGACGAACGGGTCGGCGTCGGGTGCGCTCGCGAGCATGTCGAGCAGCTGCGGCATCGCTTGGTGCGCCGGCGGCAGGTGGGTGCTCAGGACGAGCTGCGGGTCAAGGCGGCGCGCCGGCTCGAGCGACAGACTGGAGCGGGTCCGGTCGGCGGTGGGTCACCCACGGACTGTCGACGGTGGCCCATAGCCGCTGACCCGCGATCAGGTCGTCCTGTCTACGACGAGCGAACCGGCACCTGCTTGAGCTCCGACTGCTTCGGCGCCCCCATGGGCAGCGCCGAGCTAGTCGAGGCCGAGGACATCGCCACCCTTCCGCGTTACTCCGTCTTTACTCGGTAGCCGGGGGAGGGGAGAAGAACTCGAGCTGGATGTTGTCGGGGTCGCGGAACACCAGGACAGAGCCGTACGGCTCGTCGGCGATCGGTGACTGGGTGAGCGGGCGGTCGGCGGCCTCGGCGCGCACGACGCCGTGTGTCTCGAGGTGGGACTGCCACCCGACGAGGTCGTCGCGGGTCGGCACCATGAAGCCGGCGTGGTCGAGCCCGGTGCGCGACTCGCGGAAGGTCTCGCCGTCGTGCGCGTCGTGCCGATGCAGGACGATGACCAGCTGCCAGGCGTCGTCGGCGAGCAGCTGGGCGAAGCCGCCGGGGTGCGGTGCGTCCATCTGGTGACTGATCCCGAACACCTGCCCGTACCACTCGACGCTGGCGTCAAGGTCGCGCACGGTGAGCGCGAGGTGGTGCAGCCGTGCCGCTGTGACAGTCATGGGTTCCTCTTCTTTCTCGTACGGCGGCCCCGGGGCGAGGCCGGATGTGTCTTTCTCTGCTCGAGCCGGTGCACGAGCAGGTCGACCGCGTCGTCGAGCAGGCGGACCCACCGTGTCCCGCCGGGGTCGTTGGCGAGCTGCTGGCTCACGAGACCGGTGATGACGGCGCTGATCAGGTCGAGATCCCCCTGAGTGACGTCGACGACTGCCCGAAGAGGCGCGGCGGTCCAGTCGTAGGCTTCCTGAGCCAGCGCGTACGCCTCCGGCGACGGCTCGAAGCCGGGGATCGTGCGCTGGGACAGCAGCTGGTAGCGGACCGGATCGTCGAGTGCGAACTGCATGTAAAACCGGGCGACATTCCGCAGCGTGGTGCGCACGTCGTCGCCCTCTGCCGGCGGGTCCATTTCGAGCATCGCGCGGTAGCCGTCAGCGAACAGCGCGTCGTACAGCGCGTGTTTCGAGTCGAAATAGGAGTACAGCGACGGCGCCGCCATCCCGAGGCGGCGGGCGAGGTCGCGCAGCGACAGCCCGGCCAGCCCATGCTCTCGCGCCAACTCCCAAGCCATTTCGACGATGTCACCGAGAGCCGCCGCACGCCGCTTGGCACGCCAGTCTGGGCTCGGCATGGCTAACACTGTTCGAAAATGCTCCTTCTTGTCGCGGCTGTCAAGTCCGCACGTCCACTCACCAAGGGTGCGCGCCTCGGCCTTCCTGTCACGCCGCCGTGCGCGTGAGACGCGCGACAATGGCCGCTGATCGGGTGGCGAGCTAGTTTGGCTCAAAGAGTTGCCGATGGAACACCGCTTCGGTACCGACCGCGGACGCGTCGCCGAGGCGCGTTTGCATGACGCGGCTGAGGCGTATGCCTGGCGTCGATATCACACGTCGTCGCGTCGCGGCAGTCCGAGGCGGTCGGGACTGGTTTGCGTGTGAGTTAGCGATAGAGATCGGCCGGTCAATCAGACAACATTCGGCGAGATCCTCGACCCGTCCAGGAGGATCTGATCATGACCGAACCCGACCGCGGCACAGACCGTGCCGGCCGTCGTTCCAAGCGGTTCCTGACCCCGTTGCAGAAGTACGAGATCTGGCTGCAGCTGATCCGTCAGGAAGTGACGGTGGCCGAGGCCGCCGACCAGCATCACGTGGATCGCTCGACGATCATGCGGATCCGGACGGTGGCCAAGGACGCTGCCCTGGCGGCGCTGGCGGAGTCCCGGCCGGGGGTCCGCCTACGAGATGACGATCAACATCGAGCGACTCCGCTCCGGGAGTCCTGCGCTTGCCCTCGGGGCGCCTTATTAGAGGCCACGGACTCCGCCTACACGTTGCGGAGGGTTCGGCACCCAACTTCGCGCTTTACCTGTCGAACGCAAGGCAAGCCCCGGTCGCTTGGCAGGCGCGTTGGGTCCGTTGGCCGGATTTCCGCCTGCCCCGCGACCGCCGTGACGCTGCTGACGCGCTGCGCGAAGCCTGGCTTCGAGCTCAAGATGAGCGGGTGGAGGTCGCCTGTTCGGGCGGTCGTGGACGGACCGGAACTGCCCTTGCTTGCATCGCGGCGCTGGACGGCGTACCAACCGAGCAGGCGGTGGCCTTCGTGCGGGAGCACTACGACGCTCGCGCGGTCGAGACGCCGTGGCAGCGTCGGTACGTGGCCCGATTCTTGACGGCGTAACCCGTCCCGTCGGAGGATCCACCTACGAGACTGCCCGGCGAGTGGTCCGGTTCTCATCCTTAGGCCAGCGGGGTGGATAGGTCGGTCGCCCGGAGGAGTCGTGCGCCGAGGGTGGCCATGTGCTCGCGAAGCTCGGCTGGTTCGTGGATGGTGAGTTCTGCGCCGACGATCGCGGCCCATAGTGCCATCTCGTCCATGGAGTTCGATCCGCTGCAGAGTTCGCAGCTGTTGTCGTTGATCGGTGTCACGACGCCGACGGTGGGGCCGATGTGCTCGGCGACGACCTCGGCCGGTGCGTGCACGGTGATCCGGCTGCGGTAGCGGTAGGCGTCGGTGGTGACGCCCCGGGAGGTGTACCCGGCGATGTCTGGGTCAGGGGCCTGCCGTGGGGTAAACCGCGGACCGGTCGGCGTCCGCGGGGTGAGCCTGTCGAGCCGGAACGTGCGCCAGTCCGCACGGTCGACGTCCCAGGCGAGGAGATACCAGCGTCGTCTGGAGTGCACAATGCGGTGCGGTTCGAGCAGTCGTCGGTTTTCCGTGCCGTCGTGACGGAGGTAGTCCGCCCGTAGCCGCTTGGTGTCGCGCACGGCGGAGGCGACCGCGAGCAGGACGTCGACGTCTACCGTCGGTCCGTGACCGACCATCGGCACGATCGTGGACTGCAGTGTCCGGACGCGATGCCGGAGCCGGGAGGGCAGGACCTGTTCCGCTCGGCAAGGCGATCCTCTGGCACATCCTGACGCCCGAGGCGGCAGGGCGAGCCAGGTAGGCGCGCGAAGCCATGCCCCTGCTGCTTCCGATCGTGGCGGCGGAGGACATCGCGGATAGTTGGTGTCCATGGACCCTACGGTCGGCGCTCTCATCGGAGTCGCCCTCGGCAGCATCATCGGCGCGGCCACGACATGGTGGCAGGCCCGCAGGCAGCGAGAGTGGCAGCGGGAGGACTTCGAGCGTTCTCTGAAGGCAGATCGTGACACCGAGGTACGGCAGCCCCGCCGCCTCGCCTCTCCGCGGTGAGTGACGCCTCCGTTGACATCTCGTCGCTGCGCTCTTTCCCCCGCAACCACTGACAGCTCGCGCTGGTTCATCATGAGGTCCGTGCGCGACGACCTGCCCTCTGGCACCGTCACCTTCCTCTT
>JACCUZ010000320.1 GCA_013698395.1 Sporichthyaceae bacterium | reverse complement strand
AGCCGTGCAGACCGGCAGGCTGTCCACGACCCGCCAGTCCCGAGCGGGCAGGGCAGGCCGCACCCGCAGCCGGAGGTCCGTACGGCGCGGCTGCCGTCGGCGGGTGACATAGAACTCGTGGACGTCGGCAAGCAAATCCCCGAATCCGAGCGCCATAGCCGCGGATCGGCGACTGACCACCGCGTCCGGGCGACGCAGGCGCATCGACGGCGGCCTGCTGTCACCCAGCTGCAGCCAGGCCGCGCGCAGACCGTCCAGCTCCGGGTCCGGAGGGCTGCCAGTCAGGCGATACACGCGCGAGGCACCCGCGACCCGCTCCAGCGCCCCGTCCCCGAGTAGTCGCGACAGATCCACCCGGGACACCCCGAGATCCCGGGCCTGCTCGGCGGTCACCATGCCCCACTGCTCGGGAGTCAGCCGGCTCAGACTGGCCAGCGCAAGACCGCGCGACATGCTGCGATCGTAGCACTATTGATGCGTATGCCGCAAGGCTGGAGGTGCAGCCACCATAGTGCAAGCGGTGTGTCTTCCTGTTCTTGATCCACAAACTTGACAAGGTGTGCCCTGGCTGACGAATGCCTCGGGAGCAGGCCGTAACCAGCACACCTTCCACGCCGAGCTTGTCCTGTTCGTCGACCTCGTGGACGTCGATGGAGCTGCGGACGTCTTGCCTGATCCAGGACGTCTCCCCAACGTCCCCAATCGTGGTTGGAACGTGTGGGGCCCAAGAATGTCGGCCGCACGCGGACGGCGGTCAGGCCGCGCGCTGATACTCGTTGATTAGCCCGCCGAGCAGCTCCTTCCGCTCGATCCGGGCATCCGGGGCAGGACCGGCCCGGATAGCGTCATCGTGTCCGTCGGGCGGGCGCTGACCGAGCGACCGGTGCGGTCGATGACTGTTGTAATGGTCAACGAAGTCGGTGAGCACGGCTCTCAGGTGTCGTTCCCCGACAATGAGGATCCGGTCGAGGCACTCGCGTCGCAGGGTACCGATCCAGCGTTCGGCGAACGCGTTCGCTCGCGGTGCCCGGACCGGACTACGCAACACCTGGATGCCCGCGCCGGTGAACACGGCGTCGAACGCCGCGGTGAACTTCGCGTCCCGGTCACGAATCAGGAACCGGAACCCGTCGGCTCGCTCGCCCAGATCACTCACGAAGTTCCGAGCGGTCTGGGTGACCCACTCCCCCGTCGGGTGCCGCGTCACGCCGAGTAGATGCACCCGTCGGGTGTCGAGTTCGATCACAAAGAACAGGTAGATCCGGCGTAATAACACCGTGTCTACGTGCGCGAAGTCACACGCCAGCATCGCTTTGGCTTGCGCGGTACAGAACTCGCGCCACGTCGGGCCGTCCCGACGTGGCGCCGGGTTCAGACCGGCGGCGCGCAGCAGATTCCACACCGTCGACGGGCACACCGTGTAGCCGAGCCCGACAAGCTCGCCGTGGATCCGCCTGTACCCCCAAGTTGGGTTCTCCCGCGCCAACCGGCACACCAACTCCCGGATCAGCTTCGCCGTCGGCAGACGGCCCGCCTTCCGCCTGGTCGCCGGGTAGGTCCAGCGTCGAGCGACCAGCATCCGATGCCAACGCAGCAACGTCCCCGGCGTCACGATCCGCGACCGCCACAACGACCGAGGCAACAGCCGGGTCAACGCCGCGAGCACCAGCCGGTCAGCCGGCCGCAGCCGCGGCCTGGCGACCTGCCTGCGCAACACCGCGACCTCGTGACGCAACACCAGCAGCTCAACGTCCTTTGACGCCTCCCCCCGACCACGGACAATCACCAGAGCGAACAAGCGCTGCGCCACCGCGTACACGACCGACAAGAGCACACCAGATCATCCCGAACCCGCCGCGGCCGAGGTTCTTGAGCCCCACAGCCTTCCATGTTGGGCTACTTGACTCTCGACAAGTCCAAGTTTCCCTTACAGGACAGGCACTTTCGCGCTTCCACACACCGTGTTGCCGCAACCCGCGTGAAAGACGCAGGCTAGAGCCCGTACGGCGGTCACACCGCCGGGGGCCGGGACCGCCGGGCGCGCGCGCCGTACAGCGCGACGAAACGCTTGGCGTAACGATGCGCACGCGAAGTGTGCGACTCGATCAGCGGGACGGCCTCGCGTTCCTCCTCGTCGAGGTCGGCGTCGCGAACGGTCGCGGCGACCAAGATCATGGGCGCGCTAGGGGCGCGCTACAACCCGGAGACCTCGTCCGGGACGGGGACCACGGTGATGTTGCGGTGAACGGAGCGCAGCATGAGCTGGGAGACGTCGAGGACCTCGACGTCCTCGCGGGCCTCGCCCTCCTGCTTCTTGGCGGTGACCGCGTCGCCGAGCATCACCAGGCAGAACGGGCAGGCGGTGGACACGACGTCGGGGTCCAGCGCGAGCGCCTCGTCGACGCGCTCGACGTTGACCCGCTTGCCGATCTTCTCCTCCATCCACATCCGCGCCCCGCCGGCGCCGCAGCAGAAGCCACGCTCCTTGCAGCGGTGCATCTCCTCGGTGCGCAGACCGGGGACGCTGGCGAGAACCTCGCGCGGCGGTGTGTAGACCTTGTTGTGCCGGCCCAGGTAGCAGGGGTCGTGGTAGGTCACCAGCTGGTCGATCGGCGTGACTGGCGTGAGCCGGCCCTCCTCCACCAGCCGGGACAGCAGCTGGGTGTGGTGGATCACCTGGTAGTTGCCGCCGACCTGGGGGTACTCCCGGGCCAGGCTGTTGAAGCAGTGCGGGCAGGTCGCGATGATCACCGTCCTGTCCGCGCCGGCCTCGTTGAGCGTCTCGACGTTCTGCTGGGCCAGCATCTGGAAGACGAACTCGTTGCCCAGCCGCCGCGCCGGGTCACCCGAGCAGGCCTCCGCCTCGCCGAGCACCGCGAACCGCACACCCGCGATGTGGAGCAGCTCGGCGAACGCCCGGGTCGTCTTCTTCGCCCGGTCCTCCAGCGCGCCGGCGCACCCGACCCAGAACAGGTAGTCGACCTCGGACAGATCATCGACGTCCTCGCCGACGACCGGCACCGGGAAGTCCAGACCCTCGGTCCAGTCCAGCCGGGCCCGTGCGTTGAGGCCCCACGGGTTGCCCTTGCTCTCCAGGTTCTTCAGCATCGTGGCGGCCTCGGACGGGAACGAGGACTCCACGAGGACCTGGAAGCGGCGCATGTCGACGATGTGGTCGACGTGCTCGATGTCGACCGGGCACTGCTCGACGCACGCGCCGCACGTCGTACAGCTCCAGAGCACGTCGGGGTCGATGACGCCGAGCTGCTCCGCGGTGCCGACCAGCGGCCGGTCCACCTGCGGCTGGCCCGGGGTCGGGACCCGGCCGTAGCCGGACTCCGGTACGCCGTGGTGCTGACCGTGCTGCGCGCAGTCGGCGCTCTCGTCGCCGGCCTCGTCCACACCGGTGACGGCCTTTCCGTTCGCGCCGAGCAGGGCCGGGCCCTTGGCGAACAGGTGGTCGCGCAGGTCCATGATTACGAGCTTGGGCGAGAGCGGCTTGCCGGTGTTCCAGGCCGGGCACTGGTCCTGGCAGCGACCGCACTCGGTGCAGGTCGCGAAGTCCAGCATCCCCTTCCAGGTGAAGTCCTCCACCTTCCCGCGGCCGAACGCGGTGTCCTCGTCGAGCTCGTCGAGGTTCTCGAAGTCGATCGGCTTCCCGTCGACCATCATCGGCTGCAGCGGGCCGAGCCCGTCCGGCTCCCGCTTGGTCAGCACGTTGAGCGGCGCGAGGAAGATGTGCAGGTGCTTGGAGTAGACGACCAGCACCAGGAAGCCCAGGATGACCCCGATCTGGCCGAGGATGCCGACGGTCTCGAGCACCTCGTTGGTGCCCTCGCCCAGCGGCTCGAGCACCTCGGCCGTCGCCTTCGAGGCGAACGCCCACCAACCGTCCTCCTGGAACGGGAAGACACCGGTGTTGATCTGGGCACCGCGGTAGAGCAGCAGCGTCCAGACCACGTTGAAGATCATGAAAAGCACGAGCCAGGCCGCGCGGGTGTGCGAGCCGTAGAACCGCGAGGCGCGGCTCTTGCGCGAGGGCGCGTTCTTAACGCGGATCACGGTGAAGGTCGCCAGCGCCACCAGCACCGCGACCGCGAAGAAGTCCTCGAGGAACCCCAGCAGCGCCCACTTGCCGATGACCGGGATCGCGAAGTCCCGGTCGAAGAGCGCGCCGTACGCCTCGAGGATCGTCGCGGCCAGCACGATGAACGCCCAGAACGTCAGGAAGTGCGCCACTCCCGGCGCCGACCTGGTGAGCAGCTTGCGCTGCCCGAACACCTCGACCAGCTGGTCCTTGGCGCGCGCCCCGATGCCGTCCAGGCGGCCGGGCGCGGCCTGGCCCGAGGAGATCAACCGGTAGAGGTAGAACACCCGGCGACCGGCGACCGCCATCGCCGCCACCGTCATCGCCAGACCGAGCACGAGCCGCAACACAGATCCTCCAGGGAGGTCGCCGACGCCGGGGTCAGTGTGCGTTGGATTCTACCGACGGGTAACTTCTGCTCCGTCGGCGGTTGCAGCGCTCCCTTGTCCGACCCGACCCACCGGCCTATGTTGCGTGAATGAAACTCACCGCCGGAGGCTCGCATGCGCCGTCCTCGCGGTCCTCGCCGTTCCGTTCTGATGGTGATCGTGGTGCCCGCCCCCCGGCGGAGACGGGAACCCCTCGGCGGACGTCGAAGTCGGCGCTGGGCGACTCGATCACCCGCGGCTTCAACGCGTGCGGCTGGTTTCTTCGACTGCACCTCGCGGTCGTGGTCCTCGGGCAGCTACTCCACGGTCAACAGCCACTACCGGCGGCTCGCCTGCCGCGCTGAGGGGGGAAAGTTCTCGGCCGATCGGTCAGCGAACTCGAGCCCGCACCCGGCGCTCTCAACAGGCCGTCGGTGACTCACAAGGCGGCAGACCACCTCGCTTCACGCTCTTGGTCGACACGCTCTTGATCGACACGCTCTTGGTCGACACACCATTGGGACTCTTGCCTGTCCACGACGCATTGATATGGATTCACCGACTCTCAAAACAGTTGTTCTGGTTTCTGCCCAACTCGCGTCAGCGACTGCTTCCGCACATAGCCCTGGGGCGCAAGGGTTCGAGGGCTTCACCATTTCCCAAGAGGGCCCAACGAATGCCGTGCGGCTCGGATTTGATCTTACGGCTCCGACACGGGGTCGGCGAGGGCTGGGCGGCTTTGACACCCTGACCCCGTTGTGGGGAACTCGCGGCAGGATGACCGCCGGAGGTCTTTGCCAAGGTGAGGCACGAAGACCACCGCCTAAAGGGAGCATCGGGCCGGTGTGGCTGCTGTACTTTGTTGCTGTACTTCTTCCCGACGGCCTGCGTCGCTCGTTCCACCCCCATGATGGCGACGACGACACCAAGCCCGCGCCCGCCGCTGCCACTACACAGCCCGCGAAGCCCCGCCCTAAGTGCGGCTGTAGTACTAACCGCGCGGGTTCAGTCCCGAGCGGGTGGGTTGTCGGCTGCCGAATTGCCTTGTCCAGATGCCGCGGCGTTTTCCACGCGCATGCCGTGGTCGTAGACGAGGGAGCCGCCGATGGCGGCTCCCAACATCGTGAGCAGACCGGCGACCACGGACAGGACAACGACGGTGGGCTCGGTGTACTCCTCGTCGCGGTAAATCGTGAGCCGCAGGAGGAGGTCAACCAGGACGAGCACAGTGACGGTGATCATCGTGATCGCGTGGGCGTTCGCGGTCCGTCTGAGCTCGGTGCCGGGCGGCGTTTTAACCCAGTCCAGGAAGCCTGTCAGGGCTGTGAGTAGGGACACCGCAGCGCCCCCGAGCAGCACCCAGGTGGCCGCCCGGTAGAGCTGCAGTCCCAGTTCCGTATGGCCGTCGTAGAGAGCGAGGGAGAGCACGTCGAAGACCGCCACGAAGACGTACGCCGCGATCGGTATATCGGTAAGTGGAGGATGCGAGGGTTTCCCTGAGAAACCGCGAAATCCCTCGTTGCGCCTTCCCCGAATGCTCAGTGCCGTTCGAAAGTTCAAGTTCGACATCGACCCGCCTCCCATGGCCTCGATTCCACCCGTCCACCGATGAGTCAAGCACCGATCGGCCGCAACGAGCGAGGGTCGCCGCTGTGCGCCTGCGCTTGGCCCACGTCGGGTCCGTGCCGGTAGGGCGGGTTGCGAAGTGCCGGCCATCTCTCGGCGCTTCCCTGTGCTTCCGTCGCATCGCGGTGACAGGGCCCGCCACATGAACGAGGTTGAGCCGACGGCGCGCGCGCTGGCAGGCGGCACCAGCCGGGTTCTACGCGTGCCAAGGGTCCTCATGCGCGGCCACGGGGCCGGTCAGGGCAGCCAACCGTGCGAGCCGACCCACGACATGCCCGACATGGCCAAGGCTTCATCGAGCGGCACGGTGTCCGGCGCCGCTCCTATCGGTGGTGTCGAGACCGGCAGCCGCTTTCCCGGTAGGATCGCCGGCCTGAAGAGAGACCACCGAGAGCGTGCCAGCTACTTCGAGGGTTCAGGGGTTTCGCACTTGATCTTCGGATTGACGCCGACGTAGTTCAACGGGCCCGCGACGATCGTCAGCGCGGTCGTGCCGACCTTGGCACAGTTAGCGTCTGAACCGGAGAAGTAATTGCGCTGGGCTGCCGCTACGACACCGATAACAAGCCAAATCACCAGAACTGCTGCTCCGAGGCGCATGGCCACCTCCCGATGAGTTCGAGTCTATGCCTCCCCGGAAGACGACTCGTCAGTCGCCGAGTAATCAGCAATTACTAGCCTGGGCAGTATGAGCGCTATTCCTTCCTGACCCTCGAGCCCGCGCAGCTCATCGAGCATGCCATCACAACCCGTGCCGAGGACTCGGGTGCACTTCGCACCAGACACGGTGATCGGTTAGTAGTGCTGTACGGCCGGGGCGTTGGCGCCTCGATGTGGCGCCGCGCGGCGCGATCATCTGACCACCGGACGCCAAAGGGCAGATTGTCCGTGGCCATGTAAAAGTCCCCGGTGATGGCCATCGAAAGTCCCCTCTGGTGGCCAGCAGAAGTCCCCACCTCGCGTCCCGTCGTGTCTGCCGGGAGCTGAGGCCCTGAGCGGTGACGGTGGCGGTGTCGAAGCCGAACACCGAACACCGCCCAGGGGGCTCCATTGTTGTCAGCGAGGAAGCAGTTGGACGTCATCAACGCCTACCGAGAGGTCGGCACCTATCGCGGGGCCGCCGAGATGTGCGGCGTCACGCACAAGACCGTGAAGAGGCTCGTCGAACGCGACCGGGCCGCCGCTGAGCGGCTCGCTCGCCGGAAGAACTACGAGAGCGTCCGGACGCTCGTCGCGACCAAGGTCGAGGCGACCCGGGGCAAGATCAGCGCGAAGCGGCTGCTTCCGGACGCGACCGCCGCGGGCTACGCGGGGTCGGACCGCAACTTCCGTCGCCTCGTCGCGCAGGAGAAGAGCAAGTACCGGCAACGCCAGGCGATGGCGGGCTCACGGCGACCGGCGGTCTGGACACCGGGTGAGCACCTGGTCATCGACTGGGGCGTGCTGAACGGGCTGCACGTGTTCTGCGCGGTGCTGGCGTTCTCGCGGGTGCGGTTCGTCAGGTTCGCCCTCGACGAGCGCGCGGACACGACTCTGCAGCTGCTCGCCGAGTGCTTCCAGGCCCTGGGCGGGGTCCCGAAGGTGGTGCTCGCCGACCGGATGGGCTGCCTCAAGGGCGGGGTCGTCGCCGACGTGGTCATCCCGACACCGGACTACGTCCGGTTCGCCACCCACTACCGGTTCCGGCCCGACTTCTGCCACGCCAGGGACCCTGAGAGCAAGGGGATCGTGGAGAACCTCGTCGGCTATGCCAAGCGGGACCTGATGATCCCGCTCGGTTTGGGTGAGCAGATCACCGACCTGGATGCGGCCAACGCCGCCGCCGCTGCGTGGTGCGAGGAAGTCAACGCTGCCAGGCACGGCGAGATCGCCGCGGTCCCCGCTCAGCGCCTCGCCGACGTCGAGGGTCCGTTGCTCGCGGCGCTGCCGTCGCTGCTGCCCTCGGGTCTGTTCGGGGGCCGCCGGGAGCTGCGGAAGGTCGACAAGCTCTCGTGCGTGCGGTTCGGGTCGGCGCGCTACTCGGTCCCGAACCGGATGCTCGGCAACGCCGTCGAGGTGGTGGCCAACAGCAGTGGCGTCACGATCCTGATGCCCGACACTGGCGAAGTCCTCGCCGAACACCCGCTGATGGCACCAGGTGAGACGAGCGTGCTGGATGAGCACTACGACCGCCCACGGCCGAACACGCCAGCGCGGAAGGTCACGCCCAGAACCGCGGCGGAGCACGCATTCTGCGCCCTCGGCCCGGTCGCGGAGCAGTGGCTGCGCCACGCCGCCGCCGCCGGGAACACCCGCCTCGGCCCGGAGCTCAACGAGCTCGCCGCCCTCGAAGCGGCGCACGGTCATCGCGCACTGATCGCCGCACTCGAGCGAGCGGTCACCTTCGGACGGTGGAACGCCAGCGGGGTCCGGTCGATCCTGGCCGCCGGCGCCGGTGTCGCCCAGACCACCGAACCCGGCGATGCCCTGGTCATCGAGCTCCCGGCGACGGTGACCCGGCCGCTGGCGGCCTACCGGCTCAGCGAGCTCACCGATGACCTGCCCGGAGGTGCCTGATGGCCGCGACCACACCCGCGCCGCTGCCCGCGGACCTCGAGCACGGCCTGAGACGGCTCAAGCTGGCCTCGATCCGGCGAGTCGCCCCCGAGATACTGGTGACCGCCAAGACCCAACGTTGGATGCCCGAGGAACTACTTCGGGCGCTGGTCGAGGCCGAGATCACCGCCCGCGACGCGAGCAACGCCCGGCTGCGCACCAAGCTGGCCAGCTTCCCGACCGTGAAGACGATCGAGCAGTTCAACCTTCGGGCCAGCAGCATCCCGCCCCAGACCTGGTCCTACCTCACCAGCCTGGAGTGGATCGCAGCGAAGGAGAACCTGACCCTGATCGGGCCGGCCGGCACCGGCAAGAGCCACGCCCTCATCGCCCTCGGCCACGCCGCGGTCGAGACCGGCCTTCGGGTCAGGTACTTCACCGCCGCCGAACTCGTGGAGAACCTCTACCGGGGGCTGGCCGACAACAGCGTCGGCAAGCTCATCGAACAGGTTCTCCGCAACGACCTCATCATCTGCGACGAGGTGGGCTTCGCCCCGCTCGACCCCACCGGCAGCCAGCTGCTGTTCCGGTTCGTCGCGGCCGCCTACGAACGCCGGAGCCTGGCCATCGCCAGCCACTGGCCGTTCGAGGAATGGGGCCGCTTCCTGCCCGAGCACAGCACCGCAGTCAGCCTGCTGGACCGGCTCCTGCACCACAACAACGTCGTCGCCACCGACGGCGAGAGCTACCGGATGCGCGAAGCCCGCACAAGGTCAGGAGGCCGCCCCTCGAAGCACTAACCAACTCACGCGAGGTGGGGACATTTGTTGGCCACCAGCGGGGACCGCCACTTGGCCATTGACAGCAGATCAAGCCGGCAGACGATCGGTAACAGCCCGGCCGCCACCCAACAACACACGCACTATGCCGCGGGTCGCGCGGCTCTGCCGATGTCGGCACGGCGCGGGGCCCGACGTGGCTCTGGCGATGA
>JACCUZ010000301.1 GCA_013698395.1 Sporichthyaceae bacterium | reverse complement strand
CCTCTGGGTCGTGTCCGTGACGGTGCTTGGCTACTTCCTCGGCAACGTCGCCTTCATCGCCGACCACATCGACCTGCTGCTCATCCTGGGCGTGGCGGTGTCGGTCGTGCCGATCGCAGCGCGGCTGCTGATGCACCGCCGGACGAGCAGCTCGCAGGACTGACGCCGAGGCGACCGCCGCAGGGTCAGGAGAAGTCGACGGTCGGTGCGGCGCGCACCGCCTCGTCCTCGACCTCGAAGTACTCCTCCTTGTGGAAGCCGAACGAGCTGGCTACCAGGTTGGAGGGGAACGACTCGACGCGGGTGTTCAGCGCTCGAACGTTGGCGTTGTAGAAGCGTCGACCGGCCGCGATCCGGTCCTCGGTCTCGGCCAGCTGGCGCTGCAGCTCCAGGAAGTTGGTGCTCGCCTTGAGGTCCGGGTAGGCCTCGGCGACGGCGAACAGCCGGCCCAACGCCTGCCCCAGGGCGCCCTCCTGTCGCGCCTGGTCGGCGGGCGAGGACCCGGGCGCCGCCGCGGCCGACCGCGCTGTCGTCACGGCGTCGAAGACCTCGCGCTCGTGGCTGGCGTACCCCTTGACCGTCTCCACGAGGTTCGGGATCAGGTCGTGGCGGCGCTTGAGCTCGACGTCGACCTGGCGCCACGACTCCTGGACCAGGTTGCGCAGCCGGACGAGCTGGTTGTACGTGAGCGCCAGCGCCAAGGCGAGCACGGCGACGACCGCGAGCCCGATCCAGACCGTCGTCATGCCGGCGGAGCGTAGCGTTCAGCCCAGGCCGAGGTCGGCGAGGTCGTACGCGGAGAGGTACCGCAGCCCCTCCCGCCGGACCCGCTCACCCGCGCCACGCTCGACGAGCACCGCCACGCCGACGACCTCGGCGCCGGCCTCGCGCAGCGCCTCGACCGCAGCCAGCACCGAGTCGCCGGTGGTCGAGGTGTCCTCGACGGCGAGCACTCGCCTGCCCGCCACGTCCGGGCCTTCGATGCGCCGCTGCAGACCATGCGCCTTTCCCTCTTTGCGCACGACGAACGCGTCGAGGAGCCGGCCCCGTGCGGCGGCGATGTGAATCATCGCGGTCGCCACTGGGTCCGCGCCCAAGGTGAGGCCGCCGACCGCGTCGAAGTCCAGACCGGCCGTCATGTCGAGCATCACCGCACCGACCAGCGGTGCCGCGGCACCGTCGAGTGTGACCCGGCGCAGGTCGACGTAGTAGTCCGCTTCGCGACCCGATGACAGCACGACCTGGCCGTGCACCACCGCCTTGCTGACGATGTGCTCAAGCAACGCAGCGCGTGCGTCGTCAGCCATGGCACCGGAGCCTATGACGCGCGCGTCGGAGCTCAGCGGGCCGCGGCCAGGATGCGTCGCTCCTTCTCCGGGTCGATGCCGTGCCGCGGCAGGTGGGCGTGCGGAGGTTGGTCCGGCGCGTGACCGCCCGCCTGCATCCAGGCCCAGGTGTCGAGCACCGTCTGGGTCACCGGCCGGCACCGCAGGCCGGCCGCCTCGGCGGCGGCGGTCTCGGCGTCCCAGACATGGTCGGCCTCCTGGCCCTTGGGCATCCACAGCGGCAGCTCGGTCCACGGCTCCACGTCGTGGGCCAGCAGCGCGTCGTCGTCGACCCATGTCAGGCGCGCGCCGGCCGCAGTCGCAGCGACGCAGTCACCCAGCCAGGAGGACATGGCTGCGTTCCCCCGCGGGCCGGTCACGTTGTACGTCCCGGCTCTGCGGTTCTCGGCACAGTCGAGCATGAACGCCGCCAAGTCGCGCGCGTCGATCAACTGCATCGGAACGTCGGGCGAACCCGGCGCCAGCACCTCATCGCCCCGAGCCATGCGGTCCAGCCACCACGGGAGCCGCCCGACGTTCTCGTGCGGACCCAGGATGAGGCCGGCGCGCACAATGCTGGCCCGGTCGCCGAAAACGTCGGTCACCGACCGCTCGCAGCCGGCCTTGAGCCGGCCGTAGTCCCCGTCATCGGGGCCGGCGTCCGCCGGGCACTCCTGTCCTGGGTCGCCGTCTGGCGTCGGCCGAGCCGGCCAGGTCGTGGTCGCCGAGATGCTGGACACGAACACGTAGGAGGAAGCCGAGTCCGCCAGCGCGGCCACCGACCGGCCGACCACGCGCGGCACGAATCCACAGGTGTCGACCACGACGTCGAAAGACCGGCCCCGGAGCTGCGCCAGGTCCTGGGCGCTCTCGCGGTCGCCTCGCAGCGCCTCGACACCGTCGACGTCGGGACCGGTCCGTCCTCGGTTGAACGTCGTGACGGCCCAACCGCGCCCCAGCGCCTCGGCAGCGGTGTGGCGCCCGAGGAAGGACGTGCCGCCGATCACCAGCAGATGCATAGGAACACCCTGACGGCCGCGCCGGGCGGCGTCACGGGAGTTCGCTCAGGGCGTCAGCCCCGAGGGCGGACCACCAGGCGCCACACGACGAGGAACAGCAGGGCCCCCCCGGCTAGCGGTGCCACTCGCTTGAGCACCGGCACCCCGGCCGTATGGAGCAGGTCGATCGGATCGTTGTCCGGCAAGCGTGGTAGCGGTGACGTACTCGGGCCTGGCCGCGCCAGGGGTGTGCCGGACGAGGTGGCGGCCGCGATCCCGTCGGCGGCCGCGGCTGTCTCCGCGCCGGTCATGACCCGGCCCGGAGGGATCCCTCTGCCGGCCGGCGACTGACCGCCACCGATCTCGCCAGCAAGGCAGTCGGCGAACTTCCCGAGGATCTTGTTGCCGACCTCGACCATCACCCCGCGACCGAACTGCGCCGGCTTGCCAGTGATCGCCAGGTCGGTCGTCACCGTGACCTTGGTCGACGACCCCTGCTCGTGGAGCACGGCGACGATGGTGGCTTGGGCAGTTCCGGCCCCGCGTGCCTCCTTGGCGCTGGCGTCGATGACGGCCCGGCGGGCAGCCTCGTCCTTCTCCACGAACTTGGCCGTGCCGACGTAGGTCACCTGGATCGGGCCGACCTTGACCTTGACCCGCCCCTCGATGGTCTCCCCGTCGAAGGACTCGACAGTCGCCCCCGGCATGCAGGGAGCGATCCGCTCGACGTCGAGCAGGACGTCCCAGGCGTCTGCGACGGGCACCGGCACCTCGAACTCGTGCTCCAGCTGCATCGTCATCAGCTCCCCGCTGCGGCCGTCACCGCTCGCCTGGTCAGGACCCGCGCCAGGTGCTCACGGTAGTCCGCCTTGCCGTTGAGGTCGCTCGGCGCGCTGGTCCCCTCCGCTGCGCGGTCGGCCGCCTCGCCGATGCGCTCCAGGGACGCGCCGTTGAGTGCCTCCTCGACACCGGATGCACGGACAGGGGTCGACCCCATGTTCGTCAGCCCGACCCGCGCCTCTGCGATGGTGCCGTTGGACCGCCGCACCGCCGCGGCGACTCCCACGATCGCCCACGACTGGGCGACCCGGTGGAACTTCTCGTAGCGGTACCCCCACCCCTCGCCGAGCTTGGGCACCCGCACCTCCACCAGGACCTCGTCGGGCTGGACCGCGGTCTGCAGGTAGTCGAGGAAGAACTCCTCCGCCGGCACCGTACGTCGGCCGCCGCTGCCGGCGATAACCATCTCGGCGTCGAGGGCCAGGGCAACCGCCGGCAGGTCGCCGGCCGGGTCGGCGTGCGCCAGCGCACCGCCGAACGTCCCCCGGTGCCGGACGGCAGGGTCGGCCACCGTCTCGGTCGCCTCCGCGATCAGCCCGCAGTGTCGGCGGATCAGCTCGTTGTGGATCACCTCGTGGTGGGTTGTCATCGCGCCGATCACCAGGTGGGCACCGTCCTCACGGACGCCCGCCATCTCGGCCACCCGCCCGACGTCGACGACGACCTCCGGGTAGGACAGTCGCAACCGCAGCAGCGGGATCAGCGACTGCCCACCGGCCATCACCTTGGCCTCGTCACCGTGCTCGGCGAGCGCCGCGACGGCCTCGTCGACGGAAGAGGCGCGTACGTAGTCGAACTGCGCCGGGATCACGTCAGCCTCCCCCCAGCCGTGGTCTCTGTCGTGGCACCGCCATAGACGACCGACCCCGCAGGGGCGGGGTCATCACTGCCCCGGGCGCCGTGGATCGCCCGCCAGACCCGTTCCGGGGTGCAGGCCATCCGGACGTCATCGACCCCCAGGTGACGCAGTGCGTCGACGACCGCGTTGACCACGGCGGGTGTCGAGGCGATCGTGCCGGCCTCCCCCACGCCCTTGACGCCCAAGGGGTTGGTGGTCGACGGCGTCTCGGTGCGGTCGGTCTCGAATGTCGGCAGGTCCGGCGCGGCCGGCACCAGGTAGTCGACCAGGCTCCCGGTCACGAGGTTGCCGGCGTCGTCGTACACGGCCTCCTCATACAGAGCCTGCGCGATGCCCTGCGCGACGCCCCCGTGGACCTGACCTTCGACGATCATCGGGTTGACGACCTTGCCGATGTCATCGACGCAGACGTACCTCCGGATCTTCGTCATGCCGGTCTCCGTGTCCACCTCGACGGCGCACAGGTGCGTGCCGTGGGGGAAGGAGAACGTCTCCGGGTCGACGAGATGATCCGCCGTGAGGATCGCATCGCTCCCCTCGGCCATCGTGTGCGACGTGAACGACGCGAAGGCCAGCTCCTGGATCGTCTTGGTGGCGGACGGGGTCCCCTTCACGCGGAAGGTACCGGAGTCGAACTCCAGATCCGCGGGGTCGGCCTCGAACAGGTGAGCAGCCAGCAGCTTCGCCTTCTCGACCACGCCCTCGGCCGCGCGGCGCACGGCCGTGCCGCCCACGACCAGGGAACGGGAACCGTAGGTGTCCAACCCCCAGGGGACCGCGGCCGTGTCGTTGACGATGACCTCGACGTCCTCGAACGGGACGCCGAGGGCGTCGGCCGCGATCTGGCTGAATGTCGTGGCGTGACCCTGGCCGTGCGGCGATGTCCCGGACACCACCTCGACCTTGCCCAGCGGCGTCATCCGTACCGTGGCCCGCTCCCAGCCGCCGGCGACGTAGCCCTGCTCGCCAAGCCATCGCGACGGGGCCAGCCCGCACATCTCGGTGTACGTCGACACGCCGATGCCCAGCTGCACCGGGTCGTTCGACCGGCGGCGCTCGGCCTGCTCCGCTCGCAGCGCGTCGTACCCGAACAGCTCGAGGGCCTTGTCGGTCGCAGCCTCGTAGTTGCCGGAGTCGTATTCGAGCCCGCACACAGTGGTGTACGGGAATTCGTCGTGTGTGATCCAGTTGCGGCGGCGCAGCTCGATGGGGTCGAGGTGGAGGTGGGCCGCGAGGTCGTCCACGGCCCGCTCGATGGCGAAGGTGGCTTCCGGCCGCCCGGCGCCTCGGTAGGCATCGGTCGGGGTCTTGTTGCTGAAGACACCCGTGCAGTGGAACGAGTGCGTCTCGAACTTGTAGATCGCGGGGTACATGTAACGGCCGAGCAGCGCGATGCTCGGCGTGAGCAGCTGCAGGTAGGCGCCCATGTCCGTCAGCAGGTCGACGCGCAGGCCGAGCATCTTGCCATCCGATGTGGCGGCGATCTCGACGTCCTGGATGACGTCCCGGCCGTGGATCGTGGCCTGGTAGTCCTCGCTGCGCGAGGCCGTCCACTTGACCGGCCGATGCAGTCGCTTGGCCAGCCCGAGACAGATGGCCTCCTCGGCGTAGATGTCAAGCTTGGAGCCGAAGCCACCTCCGACGTCCGGCGCGATCACTCGGATCTTGTGCTCGGGGATCCCGCACACCAGGGCCATGAAGATGCGGACGAAGTGTGGGACCTGGGTGGACGACCAGATGGTGAACGAGTCGGCCGCGCCCGTCGGGTCGACGACGACGGAGCGGGGTTCCATGGCGTTGGGGATGAGGCGCTGGTTGACATAGCGGCGGGTGAGCAGGACGTCGGCCTTGGCCTTCGACGCCTGGTAGCTCCCGTGCTCCTCGTGGTAGGTGAAGCAGGTGTTCGTGCCGATGTCGTCGTGCACCAGCGGGGAGCCGTCCGCCATCGCCTGCTCCATGTCGAGGACGGCCGGCAGCGGCTCGTAGTCGACCTCGATGGCCTCCATCGCGTCGACGGCAGCGTCGTGACTACTCGCGACCACCACCGCGACCGCGTCCCCGACGTAGCGAACGACGTCGCGCGCAACGGGGAAGTGCGACGGCGTCTTGAGGTCCTCGCTCACCGTCCATGCGGTCGGCAGCCCGCCGAAGTCATCCACGAGATCCAGGCCCGTGTAAGCCGCGACGATGCCCGGCCGCTGCAACGCGCCCGACACGTCGACCCGCGTCAACCGGGCGTGCGCCATCGGGGAGCGCAGGATCACCACGTGCAGCAGTCCGGGGGCGGCAACGCTGTCGGTCCACCGTGTGCGACCCGTCACCAGGCGGGCGTCCTCCTTGCGACGCAGTGGGGTGCCCACAACGTTCTGCCGGCCGGGGACCTCGGGGGCCGGGGCCTCGGTGGTCGCAGTCACTGGGCACCTCCTTGCGCGGCCGCGTACTGCACGGCCTTGACGATGTTCTGGTAGCCCGTGCAACGGCACAGGTTTCCTTCGAGGCCATGGCGGATCTCATCCTCCGACGGGCTCGGGTTCTCCTCGAGCAGGTCGATCGAGGCCATGATCATGCCGGGGGTGCAGTAGCCGCACTGCAGCGCGTGGCACTCCTTGAACGCCGTCTGCACGGGATGCCATTCGCCGGTGGCCAGGCCTTCGACGGTCGTGATCTCGCTGCCATCGGCCTGGACCGCGAGGACGCTGCACGACTTCACGCTCTGGCCGTCCATGCGCACGGTGCACGAGCCGCAGTTGCTGGTGTCGCAACCGACCGGGGTGCCGACCTTGCCGAGCCGATCTCGCAAGTAGTGGACCAGGAGGAGCCGGCCCTCGACCTCGTCCTCGTGCCGCTGCCCGTCGACAGTGATCTGGATCCGCACCATGTGCGCTCCTTCGCTCGTGGGCCAGCAGGCCCGTCTGGGCAGCCAACCACGCGGGCGGCCGGTTCGGAAGAGTCCCGGTCGTGCCAGGGTGGACCGGTGCCGACGCATTCACCGGCCCGGCGGCTCGACGGGCTCGGAACCACGATCTTCGCGGAGATGTCGGCGCTCGCGCTCGCGACCGGGTCGATCAACCTGGGTCAGGGCTTCCCCGACAGCGACGGGCCCATCGAGGTCGCCGACGCCGCCGTGGCAGCCATCCGGGCAGGCATCAACCAGTACCCTCCCGGTCCGGGCATTCCGGACCTGCGTCTGGCGGTTACCGAGCACCAGCAGCGGTTCTACGGTCTGCGCCTGGACCCGGACACCGAGGTCGTCGTCACCACCGGCGCCACCGAGGCCATCGCCGCAGCGCTCCTCGGTCTGGTCGATCCGGGCGACGAGGTGATCGCCCTCGAGCCCTTCTACGACTCCTACACCGCTGGCATCGCCATGGCCGGCGGGGTGCGGGTGCCGGTGACCCTGCGCGCCCCGGACTTCCGCCTCGACGTCGACCGGCTGCGCGCGGCGGTCACTGCCCGGACCCGGCTGGTGCTGCTCAACAGTCCGCACAACCCGACCGGCACGGTGCTGTCGGAGGAGGAGCTGACGGCCGTCGCCGAGCTCGCCGTCCAGCGCGACCTGATCGTCGTCACCGACGAGGTCTACGAGCACATGACGTACGGAGTGCCGCACCGGCCGCTGGCCACCTTCCCGGGCATGGCGGAGCGCACCCTGACCGTGAGCTCGGCCGGCAAGACCTTCTCCTTCACCGGCTGGAAGGTCGGCTGGGCCTGCGGACCGGCCCGGCTGGTCCGGGCGGTGCTGACGGCCAAGCAGTTCCTGACGTTCGTGTCCGGCGCGCCGTTCCAGCCGGCCGTGGCAGTCGGCTTGCGCCTGCCGGACACCTACTTCACCGGGCTGGCCGACTCGCTGCGGGGCAAGCGCGACCGGCTGGTCGAGGGGTTGCGTACGGTCGGGCTGGAGGTGTTCGTCCCGCAGGGCACGTACTTCGTCAGCGCCGACGTACGGTCACTGGGCTACGACGACGGAGTCACCTTCTGCCGTGACCTGCCGCAGCGGGCAGGTGTCGTCGCGATCCCCCACCAGGTGTTCTACGACGACATCGAGGCCGGACGGCCGTTGGTGCGCTTCGCGTTCTGCAAACGGGATGACGTGCTCGACGAGGCCATCGACCGGCTGCAGCGCCTGCTCTGACGGTGACTGGGAGTGCGTGACCGGCGAGCGACCTTCCCGGGGTGACGTTCGGCGCGTCCGCGCGGAAAGGTCGCTCGTGGCCGG
>JACCUZ010000292.1 GCA_013698395.1 Sporichthyaceae bacterium | reverse complement strand
GCACCGCGGCGGCAACCAGGACGATGGCGGCCACGCCGGCGGCGAGGACGGTAGTTGTCCGGGTGCCGCGATCGGCGGGCGGCGGCGACCCGGGCACCCCCTCCGCCGGCGCGAGCGGCGGGGTCTCGGGCGTCACATGGGCCAGCCTAGGAGTCGCCCAGGGACCAGACAGAGAATGAGCGAAGCGTGGCACCATTCTCCTGGCACAACGGCGACACTGTTGGCATGACCGAGGTGCCGGCTCGCCAGCTGCGCAACGAGACCGCTGCTCTGTTGCGCAGAGTCGAAGCGGGTGAGGACATCACCATCACGGTTCGGGGACGCCCGGTTGCCGTCCTTCGGCCGATCCTTGACGATCGGCCGCGCTGGCTCTCGACGGCAGAGCTCTTCGAAGAGCTCGAGCGGTCACGACCAGATTTCGCTCTCGCCGATGAGCTTCGCGAACTCAACAGTGAAACGACGGACGACCTGTCCTGGCGGTGAGCAGCAACACTGCTAAACATCCGCTGGCGGTGGGTCAGTGGGCCAGGAGGAGTTCGGTGACGGCGCCGAGCAGGGCAGGTTGGAGGTCGAGCGCCTGCAGCGCCAGGGCCGCGTCGGCCGGGGAGTCGCTGGTGCGGACCACGTCGAACACGGCCTCCTTCAACTCGAAGGAGATCCGCGCGCGGTCGAGCACGGTGAACACGCGCTCCCGGACGTCGTTCGGCGCTTCGCCGTGGACACGCACCGCGTAGGCGCGGTTCGGCGGCAGGGTGGACGTGTCACCCTCCGCGTCGTGCACGGTCACTTCGCGGCTGGCGTCGTCCCAGGTCATCCGGGTCCGCGCCCAGCGTTCGTCATCACGGTCCTCGACGAGGGTGAACTCGCCATCTGCGCCGGCGTACGCGTGCACCTCGATCTGCTCTGGCAGGCCGGTGCCGTCCAGCAGCGAGTCCTCGGGCGCCATGGGGACGATCGCGCCGGCCTTGGCGAGCACCGGGATGGATCTGAGGTCGCGGTGCAGGTAGATGGTGCGGCCGCCGCGGTACGTGACACCGGTGAACAGGTCGATCCACGTGCCCTCGGGCAGCCACGCCTTCACCCGGCCGAGCCCGGTTGCCGGGTCCGCGGGCGAGGTGATCGGCGCGACCAGCAGCTCGCTGCCGAACATGAACTGGTTGGGGCACGCGTACGCCTGCAGTTCGTTCGGGTGGTCGTAGTACATCGGCTGGACGAGCGGCTCACCCTCGTGCGCGCGCACGTTCATGGTCGCGAGGTAGGGCAGCAGCCGGTGGCGCAGCCGCAGGAAGTCCTTCATGACCTGCTCTGACTCGGGTCCGAACCGCCACGGTTCCTTGGTGTTGAAGGGGTTGAGGCCGGAGTGCAGCCGCATGATCGGTGAGAAGACACCGAGCTGCACCCAGCGGGTCGCGAGCTCATCGTCCTTGTAGCCCCGGAAGTGGCCGCCGATGTCGTGACTCCACCAGCCGTAGCCCGCGTTGGAGGCGGTGGCGGTGAAGTAGGGCTGGAAGTCCAGCGACTTCCAGGTGATCACGGTGTCGCCGGAGAAACCGATCGGGTAGCGATGGCTGCCGATCCCGGCGTACCGCGAGAAGGTCAACGGCCTTCGCCCAGCCCGGCCGGAGTCGAGGTAGTGGAAGTGGTTGAGCAGCCACAGCGGGTCGAGGCCGGCGATCTTCGTGACGCCGCCCTGCTGCCAGTCCAGCCACCAGAAGTCGACGCCGTCGTCCTCCAGCGGGTGGTGCAGCTCCTCGAAGTAGGCCTCCAGGAAGTCCGGGTCGGTCGGGTCGAAGTGGACCGGCATCGCGGAGTCGGGGTCGATGCCCATGCGCCGGGCGATGGCCGGGTACGCCGCCTCGTGCGGGTGCACGCCCTCGGCCGGGTGCACGTTGAGCGACGTCGCGAGACCGCGCTCGTGCAGGGCGCCCAGAAAGCCGCGCGGGTCCGGGAAGAGGTCGGTGTTCCAGGTGTAGCCGGTCCAGCCGCTGCCGTGCTCCGGCTCGATGTCGACCAGGTGCCAGTCCATGTCGATGACGGCCACGGACAAGGGCGCGCCCTCGGACCGGAACCGGTCCATGAGCGCGACGTACTCCTCGGCGGTGTAGCGGTGGTAGCGGCTCCACCAGTTGCCCAGCGCGTGGCGGGGAAGCAGCGGGGTGTGCCCGCTGAGCTCGTACAGCGCCTTCAACGCCTGCTTGTAGTCGCGGCCGAACGCGAACACGTAGAGGTCGAGGTTGCCCGCCCGACGGGGGGCGATCCAGCCGTCGTCGTGAGCAGCACGCTCCTCGAGTCGTCGACGACCGCGACACCGTTGTAGGCCAGCACGCCGTCCTCCAACGGCGCCGGGCCGTCGACGTCGTCCAGGGTCCGCGCGGTGCCGCCGAGGTTCGGGACCGGCAGCCCGTACCGCCAGACGCTGTCGGTGGAGTGGTAGCCGCCCTTCGCGTGCACCGACAGGCCGTGCGTGGTGAACGGCTTCTTGTCGTACGTCAGGAGGAGCCGGTCGGTCTCTATCTCGAGCAGCTCGTCGGTCTCGGTGACCCGGAAGGTGGCCTTCGGGAAGGCGCGGTGGACCGCCAGCTGCGACGCCCGGTCCTCGAACTCGCCGGATTCGCTGTACTCCAGACGCACGAGGCCCGGGTCGAGCACCATGATCCGGTAGCGATCGCCGCGCAACACGTTGTCCGCCGCGGCGACGGGTCGGGTGTCGAGCCGGAAGTGCTGCTTCACGAGATGGTGCCTCTCCCACGCTGCCGATGAATGCGCCGCGACACGGTAGCGGGGTCATCGTGGTGTCCGGTCGCCCGTAGCCTGGCCGGCCTGACGCCCGACTGGCACCCGACGAAGCGGAGCGGTGGATGGACCACGTACGTCTGGGGAGAACTGGCCTGGAGGTCTCGCGCATCTGCCTCGGCTGCATGAGCTTCGGTGACCCGCAGCGAGGCAACCACGAGTGGACCTTGGACGAGGCGGCGAGCCGTCCCTTCCTGCGCAAGGCGCTCGACCTCGGCATCACGTTCTGGGACACCGCCAACGTCTACTCCGACGGGTCGAGCGAGGAGATCGTCGGCCGCGCGCTGACGGACCTCACCCGGCGCGAGGACGTCGTCCTGGCGACCAAGGTGCACGGCCGGATGCGGCCCGGGCCCAACGGGGCCGGCCTGTCACGCAAGGCCATCATGGCCGAGATCGACGCGAGCCTGACCCGGCTCGGCACCGACTACGTCGACCTCTACCAGATCCACCGCTGGGACCCGGACGTGCCGATCGAGGAGACCCTCGAGGCGCTGCACGACGTCGTGAAGGCCGGCAAGGCGCGCTACCTGGGTGCGTCGTCCATGGCTTCGTGGCAGTTCGCGCAGGCGCTCTACCTGGCCGATCTCCACGGCTGGACCCGGTTCGTCAGCATGCAGAACCACTACAACCTGCTCTACCGCGAAGAGGAGCGGGAGATGCTGCCGCTGTGCCGGAACCAGGGTGTCGGCGTGATCCCGTGGAGCCCCTTGGCGCGGGGCCGGCTGACCCGCGACTGGGACGAGGGCAGCGCCCGCAGCGAGAGCGACGCCTTCGGCCGCAGCCTGTACGGGGATGCCGACCGGGAGGTCGCGGAGGTGGTGGCGG
>JACCUZ010000235.1 GCA_013698395.1 Sporichthyaceae bacterium | reverse complement strand
GCCGCGGGGCGGGGGTGGGGGTGGCCGCGCCGGCCGTCTGGCGCTGGTCACCGTCGCCTGGCGGCGCCGCGGTGGCGATCTGTTCGGGGCGGTAGTCGGCGAAGAAGTCCCACCAGGCCCGGTCGACGGAGTTCTTGTCCTTGAGGTACTGCTGGTACAGCTCGTCCACCAGCCACTCGTTGGGGCCGAACCCCGCCAGTGCCTGGGTGCTGTGTCCGGAAGACGAGGTTGGCTCAGACACGGCGTGGTTCGCCTCTTCCTACGCTTCGCTGGTGCGGGCAGGCTGGCCCTCTGGGCTCGCCCAGACTAATCGCGTCATCGACGGCTTACGACCAGCGCTCCCGGGGGGCGGTCAACCACGCGGTCAGCCCGATCAGGACGATCAGCCCGGCGAGAACGAGTGTGGCGATGACCAGCCCGGACTCGGTGGTGTCCGTGCCGACAGCGCGCAGCCGCTCGGTGGCCGGACGGCTGGACAGCGTGAAGGCGATCGAGGCCCCGCCGAGCAACGCCAGCAGGAACGCTCCCGCCCGGCCGGCGGAGTTGCCCAGCGCGCTGAGCGCTGCGAGGACGGCCATGGCCGCGACGACTCCCATCGGCACCGTGAGCCCGGTTCCCCATCCACGGAGCCAGTCGTCACCGACCCGGTCGGGTAGGCCCGGCCGGTCGAGGAAGGACAGGTCGTAGGGCACCTCGTGCTCCACCGACACCCACGCAGCCGCTAGGGACACACCCACCCACGCGACAGCGAGCAGGACCAGGAGCTTGCGCACGCGCTCACTGTGCCAGGTGCGCAGCCACCGGGGCGACGGCTGCCGCGCTGACACCGGCATAGTCCGGCGGAGGTGTGCGTTGGGACAGTCCATGGCGCCACCCGTGCGGGACACGACACAGGGAGCCGGTTCACCCGGCCTGGTGTTCGGGGAGCCCCGGGCGAGGTGGGTCCTGCTCGCCACGGTCCTCGGGTCCGGGCTCGCCTTCATCGATGCCACTGTGGTCAACGTCGCGCTGCCCCGTATCGGCCGGTCGCTGGACTCGGGGATGTCCGGCCTGCAATGGACGATCAACGCCTACACGTTGACCCTGGCCTCGCTGATCCTGCTCGGCGGCTCCCTGGGTGACCGCTTCGGCCGGCGCCGGCTGTTCGTTGTCGGCGTCGCATGGTTCGCCGTCGCCTCGCTGGCCTGTGGGGTGGCGACGAACGTCGAGATGCTGGTCCTGGCCCGCGCCGTCCAGGGCATAGGCGGTGCCCTGCTCACTCCTGGCAGCCTCGCCATCCTCCAGTCCAGCTTCCGTCCAGAGGACCGGGCTCGCGCCATCGGCGCCTGGTCGGGTCTGGGTGGTATCGCCGGCGCGGCCGGTCCCTTTGTGGGGGGCTGGCTGGTCCAGAACGTCGGCTGGCGCTGGGTGTTCCTGATCAACCTGCCGCTGGCGATTGCCGTGATCCTGGTCGCGGTCCGCTATGTGCCCGAGAGCCGCGACCCTCATGCGGCGCGTTCGATCGACATCCCGGGTGCCCTTCTGGGTGCCGTCGGTCTCGGTGCACTGACCTTCGGCCTGATCGCCTGGCAGGAGGCAGGGATCCGCTCCGTCGGAGTGCTGCCCTGCCTCGTCCTCGGTACCTCGCTCCTCATCGGTTTCGTCGTGCGCGAGCGGATGGCGCGGGAGCCGATGCTGCCGCTCGAGATCTTCTCCTCGCAGCTGTTCTCGGCCACGAACGCCGTCACGTTCGCGGTCTACGGCGCCCTGAGCGGGGTCCTGCTGTTCCTTGTGCTTGCTCTGCAAGTGGTAGCCGGGTTCTCCCCGCTGGCCGCCGGCTCCGCCCTGCTTCCGGTGACGGTGCTGCTTCTACTGCTGTCCGCCCGAGTCGGTGCTCTGGCGACGCGGATCGGCCCACGGCTGCCCATGGCCCTGGGTCCGGTGCTGGCAGGTGTCGCGGTGCTGCTGATGGCCCGCTTCGACGCGGACACCTCTTACCTGCGCGACGTCATGCCGGTGGCCACGCTGTTCGGGCTGGGTCTGGCGCTGACCGTGGCGCCACTGACCTCGACCGTGCTGGCCGCCGCACCGGACCGGCACGCCGGGCTCGCCAGCGGTGTCAACAACGCCGTCGCCCGGGTGGCGGGGCTGCTCGCTGTGGCGGCGCTGCCGCTGATCGCCGGCCTGGACGGCGAGGCCTATGCCGATGCCGACCAGCTGCTGGGGCCGTACCGCACGGCCATGCTGGCCTGTGCGGCTCTGCTCATCGCCGGCGGGGCACTTGCGCTCGCGACGGTGCGCTCGCCAGATCCGCTCGGGTCACCCTTGACAGATGAGGTTCCACTGCATCCGCACCACTGCGCGGTTGGCGGGCCACCGATGGAGCGTTGTCCGCACGACGGTCCGCTCGCTGATGCTGCGCCCGGTGCCGGGCGCAGCAGGGGCGACTAGCCGTCGCTGACCCAGTCGCGCAGGTGGTCGAGGGCTTCGCGTTCGATCTGGCGGACCCGCTCACGCGACACGCCGAGGCGCCCGGAGATCTGCTCATAGGTCTGCTTAGGACCGGGAACCAGCCCGTAGCGGCACCTGATCACTTCCGCCTCGCGCTCGCTGAGCCGGTCCACCAGGCCCACGAGTGCGCTCCTCGTCGCACGGTCGACGACCAACTCCTCCGGCCCGGGCTCGGCGGTGTCGACCAGGTCACCGAGAGTCGTCGAGCCATCGTCACCGACCAGCGCGTCGAGGCTCGTGGGAGCCCGTGAGATCGCGTCGAGGTCTTGGATCGTCTCAACCTCGATGCCGAGCTCTGCGGCGACCTCGACGTCCGACGGGTCGCGGCCGAGCTGCGCACCGAGGTCGCGGCGGGTGCGGGAGAGCCGGCTGAGCTTCTCAACCTGGTGGACGGGCAAGCGCACGGTGCGGCTCTGCTCGGCGATCGCCCGGCCGATGGCCTGGCGGATCCACCAGGTGGCGTACGTCGAGAACTTGTAGCCGCGGGCGTAGTCGAACTTCTCGACGGCCCGGACCAGCCCGACATTGCCTTCCTGGATCAGGTCCAGCAGCGGCATGGACGCGCGGGTATACCGCCTGGCCAGTGACACGACCAGTCGCAGGTTCGCCCGGATGAACGCCCGCTTCGCCGCTTCACCGTCGGCAGCCAGGCGGGAGAGCTCATCGGTGCTTGCCACCTTTCGCGCGGCGGTGAGCTTGACCGCCCGGCGGCGGCTGAGCTCACCGGTGCGACTGAGCTGGCCGAGCAGGTGTCGGGCGTAGAGCCCGGCTTCGATGCGCTGCGCCAGGTCCACCTCGGTGGCCGCGTCGAGCAGGGGGGCCCGGCCGATCTCGTCGAGGTAGAGCCGGACCAGGTCAGGGGTCGTCACCTCGTCGTCGAACGAGTCGACGAGGTGGCTGGCGTGAACAGCTTCAGACATGCAATCCCCTCGTGTGGCAGAGGTCTTCCTGTCCAACGAACCAGAGGCACCGACGATTCCGCGGACGAGGCTCGTCCCACCGTGTGCCCCTCGTCAGGACAGCCACGGCAGGGGGTCGACGACCGTGGCGTTCACGTAGAGCTCGACGTGCAGGTGGCACCCGGTCGAGTAGCCGGTCGAGCCGACCGAGCCGATGACCTGGCCGGTCCCGACTCGGTCACCGACGGCGACGCCGAGGCCCTGCTGATGGTTGTAGGTGGTGGTGAGCAGCACCCCTCCGACGACACCATGGGACACGACCGTGCGCCAGCCGTAGGCGCTGTTCCAGCCGGAGTCGATCACCAGCCCTTCACGGGCGGCGCGGAGCGGCGTGCCGCACGGAGCGGCGATGTCCTGGCCGGTGTGGAGCTTGTAGACCCCCGTCACGGGGTGCACCCGCATGCCGAAAGGCGAGGACAATCGACCGGTGACGGGCCAGGCGAGCGCCCCCCGGATGGCTGGCACCGTTGCGCCGTCCAGAGCTCCGTTCGAGCCGGCCTCAGCTCCGGCGCGGGCTGCCAGCTCGGCCTGAAGCGCGCCCGAAACGCTGTCCCGGCGCGCGGCAGCAGCGTCGTCGGCTGCTTGAGCGGCCCGAGCCGCCTCCAGGGCAGCTGCCCTGGCGCTGACCAGCCTTCCTACCTCTTGCTCCGCGGCTCGGGCTTGCGCCTCGAGGGCCGCTACCGTGGCGAGCTCGCGTTGCGCAGTCTCGTCGGCGCTGGCAAGCGCGTCGCGAACCTGCGCGAGGGCCTCGATCCGCTCTGCGTGGGACTGCTCGACATTGGCCAGGTCGTCCAGAAGTGAACGTTGGGAAGAGGCGAGCGTCTGCAACGAGACCAGCCGTCCTGCGAGGTCGCCGGGCGAGCGGGCCGACAGCAACATGGACACGTCGCTGTACATGCCTCCGCTCTGATAGGCCCCTCTGGCCAGCCGGCCGATGTTGGCCTGCTGCTCGGCCATCGCCGCTGCCGAGGCTTCCGCCTCCTGGGTGCCCAGGATGAGCCGGACCTGCGCCTGGCCACGCAGTCGGGCGGACTGTTCCTGCCGACGCTGCGCGGACACCAGGAGCTCGCGGGTGTGGGCCGCGGTCTGCCGAGCACGCGGCAGGGCCGAGTCCGCAAGGCGCAGGTCCGCGGCCGCGCGCACCATGGCCTCGCTGGATTCACCGAGCTCATCACGGATCTGCTGGATGATCAGGTCCAGGTCACTGCTGACGCCGGTGCTGGTTACCGCGCCGTCGTCGAAGCCGGGGCCGTCCTGCGCGGAGCCGGCGGGGACGCCGGACGCGGTCAGCGCCACCACGAGCATCGCCACGGCGGCCCTGGGCGCCGTTCGTCGCCGCAGCAGCGTCGAAGCTGCAGCCCGACGTGCCCAACCGCCTCGCACGGGGAGCCGTCCTTCGTGGTCGCCCAGACGCCTCACCGCGAGTCGTCGTGACTACTGTCGGCGGGTTCGGGCGCTGACTTGACCCTCGCGAAAGGGTCAGGAAGCGGCCGCCACCGCCACCGGCGCGATCTCGCGCAACGCCCGGTCCAGGGCGGCTCCCACCACGCTGGTGTCGAACCGGGCGACGACGCGGTCAGCGGCAGCGAGCCCGAGGCTTTCCCGGCGCATCGGGTCGGCGAGCAGCGAGCGCAGGGCGTCGGTCAGCTCAGTCGGGCGGACCAGCAGTCCGGTGACGCCGTCGGCGACCACGTCGGAGAGGACACCGCGGTCGACCGCAACGGTAGGCACACCGCAGGACATGGCCCGAAGTACCAGCGCGACCTCGTCCTCCGAGTCATCGCGCACCACAATCGCGTCCGCCGACCTGAGCTGGTTCGCGAGCTCGGCGTCGGGAAGGTCGATCGCGAGGCGTAAGGGGTCGCAACCCGGCATCGCGCTCAGCAGCTGGACGAGGTCGTCTGCCGACCCCTGTCGCGCCGCGACGGCCACCCGGTGGGTGCCTGACCTGTGCCCGGTCCGCGTGGTCCCGAGAGAGGTCAAGCCCCCATCCGGGAAGTGTCGCCGGTCGACGGCGTCGGGCAGGACCCGCAGAGCACTTCTGCGCACGCCGCATTCGACCAACCGGTCGGCTTCTCCGACGCTGCGCGCCAGCACCAGCGCGCTGCTGCGGGCGAGGGCGACCTCGATCCGGAGCCGATCGCTCTCGGTCGCGTAGCCGGCCCGAGCCACCCGGAGAACAACGGGCGTCCTCACCTCCCTCGCTGCCACCTGGGCCGCGAGCCCGGCCTCCCAGCCCAGCGCGAGCACCACGTCGGGTGCGGTCACTCGCCAGAGATCAGCCATTCGGTGGCCGACGACAGCGGCCTCCCCGACGTCCTCGACGACCACCGGTGGCGGGCTGTCGAGGTCGTGACGTCTCTGGGCCAGCTCACTGGTGACCCACGCCGACGTGTGGTGGAGAGAGGGGGTGGAGACGAGGGCGATCCGCATGATGGTGACTTCCGGGTGGTCACGCGGCGTGGCGCGTGGCGCATGTGAGGGCCGTCTCTCTGCAGCCCCCGCACTGGTGCTGATATTGAGGTGCTCCGCCGATGCGGCCGGCAAACCTACCCGGCCGGGAAACCCCCTCGGCGACGTCGTCAGGGTGTCTGCTGGCGACGCCGAAGCTCGGCGATGAGGTCCCCGCGGCTCATTGCCGATCGTCCCTGGATGCCGGCCTTCTTCGCGAGCTCGTAGAGCTCGGCCCTGGAGAGGTCCAACCGGCGCGGTGGTGGCTCTGCCTCGCCCTGCGCGCGGAGAGCCCGGCCCCGACTGTCGGCGTAGACACCGCCGAGCCGGCGCATCTCCTTGCGGGCCACGGCCTCGTCCAACGGTCGGAGGACCTGCTCCGCCAGGACGTCCGCGTGCAAGGTCAGGGTCCGTTGGAGGGTTACCCCGATCTCGGCCAGCCCGTCGGAGGTGCCCGGCAACCGCGCCATGGCCTGTGCGCCCTGCTCGAGCTCGTCGCCGAGGCGGCGGAGGTCACCGGCCCAGGCAGCTACCGCAGCAGGGCCGGCTTGGGCGACGAGGTGGTCCGGGAGAGCCTCCTGCTCGGCAGCCACATGGGCTCGGACCAGATGCACCAGCTCGTCCCGCCAGCGTTCCCGGCTCGGGCCGGGAGCGGATGCGCGTCTGATCAGTCGGTGCAGTCGATCATGGTCCAAGGCGGTGAGCCGGGTGATGCTGCTGGGCATGACAGGCGGTTACCCAAGGACGCGATCGGTCACACGCCGCGCCGCTCGGCACGGAGTGATCTCGGGGACGGCCGAGACCTCAGCCGTCCTGCTCCCGGGCTCTCAGCGGCAGCACGTACCACACCAGGAGGAACCACAGGGTGATCACCCCGGCTAGGACGAACGGCAGTACGCCCGCCAGCACCACATCGAGGATCAGCAGAAGGGTGCCGTTGATGGCGACGAGGAGCATCGCGAGGCCACCCCGGGCCATCCGGTCCGAACCTCGTACCAACCGGGGCTTGAGCCCGCGGCGGAACAGGATGCGGTGGAACGGGACCGGCCCGATCAGCAGTGCCGACGCGACTGCCGTGGCAAGCAGAGTGGTGACGTACACCCACTGCTGGAAGTCGTTGATCTGCTGGAACCTGCGGGTGAACGCCAAGGTCAGCAGGAACGCGAACAGGAACTGCACACCCGTCTGCGCCACCCGCAGCTCCTGAAGCAGCTCCTGGTAGCGACGGTCCGCCCGCTCGTCCTCGGTCTCCTTGCGGTCGGGGATGTGGCGGGCTGACATGGCTGAGGATTCAAGCACTACCCGGGCCCAACTCACGAGGACCCGCTCCCGGCAGATGCGGGGACGGGTCCTCGACGAGCTGAGGTTCGCCGCAGGTCAGAGCGGGCGCGTCTCCAGCGACGGGTCGCTCGCCTGCCGGTCGGTCTGGTACTCCTGCCCCAGCGGGGCGACCTGCTCGTGCTTGCCGCCTCCCTGGTTCACCTGGGCCTTGATCGTCTCCTTCTCGCGCTCAGCAGAGCTCAACCACTCCTCCCACCGCAGCTGCATCGGCTTGATGAGCCCACCGCCGGCGCCGACGACGATGACGCCGCCAATGGTCGCCAGGATGGTGACGAGCACCGGCGTGGTCACCGTGGTGGCTACGCCGACCTGGTTCAGGGCCGCCACGACACCGAGGAACAGGATGAACACCGATGCGATGTTGGCAATGACGTTGCCGTAGGACAGGCCTCCGAGCGTGCTGGACACCAGGTCCTTCACGACCTTCGCGATGGCCGCCGCGATCACCACGATGATGATGGCGACGATCAGCCTCGGTAGGAACGCGATGACGTCCTGGAGCAGCTCGCTGATCGGATTGGGCCCGAACACGTTGAAGGCGATGACCAGCGCGAACAGCATCACGGCGTACTTCACGAGCCTGGCGACGATGTCGGAGGCGTCATACTTGCTCTTGGACAGCGCCTGCTTCACCCCGCCGCGCTCGACAGCCTTGTCAAAGCCCACGCGCTCCAGGACCCCGTCCGTGATCTTTGCGAGAGCCTTGGCGAGGAGGAAGCCGACGATCAGGACGATGAAGAAGAAGACCAACTTCGGCAGGAACGTAGCGACGGTTGTCCAGGCGTCGGACACACCACCTTGCCAGTCGACTGCCAGGACGGGCTGAGCGGGCATGGATATCCTCCAGATAGACGTTTGGTTGCGCCCTAGGCTTGCCGGGCCGGGGCTGCGCAAACGTGATCGAGCAATTAGTCCGAGGCAGGTGCCGCCGTCGGCAGGTGCCGCCTGGACTGGACGATCCGGAACCGGCTCGCCACGTAGGCGGCGTCGGTCAGCGCGGAGTTCGCGGCCGGGTTGGCACCGGTTGCGTGGAAGTCGGAGAAGGCCGCCGACTGGTTGACGTAGACCGCGTCGGTGAGGTTGCAGGACAAGGCGACACCCGCCTCGATCGCAGCGTCTTCGGTGGCCCGGATGACACTCTCGTCGGTCGAGTAGACGGCGGCGGTGATAGCACCGTGCTGCTGCACCGACGTCCGGAGCAGCTTGATCGAGTCACCGGTGTTGTCGGTGGTCACCATGAAGCTGACCGGGCCGAAGCACTCCTGAAGGTAGGTCTCGTGGTCCTGCTCGTCGACGAGGAGAATCGTCGGAGTGCGAACTACGGCGTCCGGGAACTCGGGGTGCGCGATGGAGCGCGACTCCAGGACCGTGCGGCCCAGTGCCGGAGCGTTCTCGAGCCGTTTGAGCACCGTCTCGTTGACCACGGCTCCGAGCAGCGCCACGGCGCGAGCGTCATCGCCGAGCAGACCGTCAACGGCGGCGGCGAGGTCGGCGGCCAGCTCGTCGACGCTGCGATGCCTGCCGTCGGCCGTGATGCCCTCGCGCGGGACCAGGAGGTTCTGTGGCGTGGTGCACATCTGGCCGCTGTAGAGAGAGAGCGAGAAGGCCAGGTTGGCCAGCATCCCCTGATAGTCATCGGTGGAGTCCACCACCACCGGGTTCACGCCTGCCATCTCCGTGAAGACCACGGCCTGGTGTGCGTTGTGCGAGAGCCAGTTCCCGAACGCGGTCGAGCCGGTGTAGTCGATGAGCCTTACCTCGGGCCGTACGGCCAGCTGCTTGGCCAACCCCTCGCCGGGGTTCTCCGCGGCGAGGGTGATCAGCTCGGCCGAGAAGCCGGTCTCGCGCAGGACGTCCCGCGCGACGGCCACGGTGATGGCCAGCGGCAGGACTGCACCCGGATGTGGCTTGACGACCACGGCGTTGCCGGTGACCAGCGAAGCGAAGAGACCGGGGTAGGAGTTCCAGGTCGGGAAGGTGTTGCACCCGATGACCAGCGCGACGCCGCGTGGGACCACCGTGAAGCGTTTGAGCATCCGCTGTGGAGGGCGCCTTCCCTGGGGCTTCTCCCACTCCGCCTCGGACGCCTGCCGGGTCATCTCGGAGTACGCGTAGGTTACGGCCTCCAGCGCACGGTCCTGGGCGTGCGGTCCACCCGCCTGGAACGCCATCGCGTAGCCCTGGCCGGAGGTGTGCATGACGGCCTGGGCCACCTCGTGGCTGCGCGCGTTGATCCGACTCAGGATCTCGAGTACGACCCCGGTGCGGGCGTCTGGACCGGTGTCGCGCCAGAGCGGGATCGCCTGCTGAGCCGCGTCGAGGAGACCGTCGACGTCGGCGTGGGGGTAGGTCACTCCGAGGTCGAAGCCGTAGGGGGAGCGTTCCCCGGGAACCTCGCCGTCCGTCGCCGACTGGTCGAGAGGGAACGGCTTGCCGAGACATGCGTCGAACGCGGTCTTGCCTTCGGCTGCTGAGCGGCCTCCGGCAGGCCCGTCTTGCCCGTACGCCTTGAGGCTCTCGTCGTACGCCGACCAGTACGTGCGCTCGCGGATGGCGGCCAGCGCTCGCCGCAGGGTGTCCTCATGGTGACTGAAGAGCTCGCCGGCGGTGGTCATGCTCGTCAACCTAACGCCCGGGGCGGTAGACAGGACGTCGTGTCCCCTGCTGTCACGGTGCTCGACGGCGGCCTTGCGACGGAGCTCGAGCGGCGCGGCCACGACCTCTCGGACTCGCTGTGGTCGGCCCGTCTCCTGCAAGACGACCCTGCAGCGGTGCGCGAGGCGCATCTGGCGTTCTTCCGCGCCGGTGCGCACGTCGCAACGACTGCCAGCTACCAGGCCAGCTTCGACGGGTTCATGTCTCGTGGTCTCTCCCGGAGCGAGGCGGCGGGTTTGATGCGCTCGAGCGTCGCGCTCGCCCGCGAGGCGGCGCAGCTGGCGGCCGCGGAGCAACCCTCTGGGGTACGTCGGCAGGTCGCCGCGTCGGTCGGCCCATTTGGGGCCCTGCGTGCCGACGGGTCGGAGTACTCCGGCGACTACGGCGTCAGTGACGCACTTCTACGTGACGTGCACGGTCCCCGGATGGAGGTTCTCGCCACGTCGGGTGCCGACTTCCTCGCGATCGAGACCATCCCGTCGGAGCAAGAGGTCACCGTCCTGCTCGATCTGCTCGGATCCATGCCGGAGGAGGTGTGCGCTTGGTTGTCAGTGACGTGTGCCGACGGTGCCCACACCCGTCGAGGGGAGGACATCTCCCGGGTGTTCTCGCTTGCTCGTGGTGTGGACCGCCTGGTAGCAGTGGGGGTGAACTGCACGCCACCCACTCATATCGAGCAGTTGGTCACCGCCGCCGTGTCGGCCAGCGGCAAGGCGGCCATCGCGTATCCGAACAGCGGCGAGAGCTGGGACGCGCGTACCCGGTCCTGGAAGGGCGACGCCGCGGGTGTCTCACTCGAACACGCGCGACGCTGGGTCACGGCCGGTGCTGAGTGGGTCGGTGGTTGCTGTCGTGTGTCGTCCGCCGACATCGCACGACTGAGTGCCGGTCTGGGACCGGACTACACCGCGTGATCTGACACCTTTTGCCAGACTGAGATGTGGCTTGTGCTGACGTCCCGGAACGTGCTTTGGTTCCAGTCCTGCCACCGATGAACCAGTCGCATTCCCGCCAGCCGAGCCATCAGATCCATCTCCGACGGCCACGCATAGCGATGATTGGCCGCAATGAGCCGGACACCGGTGTCCGTGACGTGCATCTTGTTCGTCCACATCGTCTGGGTCGACGGGTCGATCGTCGCCACCTCGAGCTCGATGTGGCCGTCATGAACGCGGACTGGGCGGACTGCCGAGAGGTTACGGAACGCACCGACGTCAGGCACCCACGCCTCCACCACGAACCGGCCCCCGGTCACCAGGTGCCGGGACGCGTTCTGGAAGCAGGAGACCTGAGCCTCCTGGCTGGGTAGGGCGAAAATGGTGTTGATCGCGAGAACGACCAGGGAATAGTCGTCCTTGCCGGTGTTCGCGCGGGAGAAGTCGCCGACGACGACCGGCACCTCGCTTCCGCCAGGCTTGGCGCGGAGCGCCTCGACCATCGCGGGCGAGCCCTCGATCCCGTGGACCGTGAAACCGAGGTCGACCAGGGGCAGCGCCAGTCGTCCGGTCCCGAGCCCGAACTCGAGCACATCGCCCGTGCCGGCCAGAGCGGCCAGAGCCTGCACGGCGTCGGAGGGGTCGAGCTCGGCGTGCAACGCGTCGTAGTCCGCTGCAGCGGAACTGCCGTACGCCGCCGGGTCGAAGGTCGCCGGATCGAACCCGTCGTGCGTCGTCATGATTGTCCTCGAGTTAGTCCTGCACGGAGGAGGGCACACCACGGTGGTGACGGTGGATGAGTCGGTGGACGCGCGTGACCCCGACCCTGCTGTGATCACGCCCTACCCGGACGGCCCGCTGATCCTGCGTGGAAAGTTCGCCATCATTGGTCTCAACGGTGGTGTCATCGACCCTGGTCGCGCGACCGTCGCTCTGTGCCGGTGCGGCCGATCGGCCCTCAAGCCGTTCTGCGATGGCTCCCACCTGAGCGGTTTCCGGGCGTCCGGTGGCGACGAGCGACCTATTCGTGGCCGCCGTGCTGACCAGCCTCCGGTGGCTGTGGGCAGGGACCCGGACGCGGGTGCCCGCGTAGGAGACACCGCCGAGAAACACCCGTTGGCCTAGTGCCAGCCAGGAACACACCGACCGTTCGAGCACCCAGACCGGTGCCAAAAGGCTGGTCCGGGCAGGAAAGACCGCAGCGCCCCCCGCGCGCCGACGCCCCCGCTCAGCCAGCGCGATCGAGGAGATCAATGCCACGAGCACCAGTCGCTGGCCCCGGACGCCGGACACTGCCGCCGGTAACACGGGTAGGAACATCGCCAACCGCCACGGCTGGGCACAGTCGTCGTATGCCTGCCGGACTCGCTGGGCGAAGAATCTGCGCGCCGTCGGCGGGCGGCGGGCGACGAAAATGTCGAGTGGGCGCCGGACCGTGCCACCGTTGGCCCGCACCGTACGCATCAGCTCCAGGTTCTCGAACAGGACCTCGGAGCTGTAACCACCCATCCGGTCATAGGTGGATCGGCGGATCGCGAACGTCCCCGGATAATCCCCGAAGCACGCGCGGTTGAGCAACGACCTGGCTGTGTCCCACGACGCGTGCCAGGGCATGGGATCGAACACGTTCTGCGGGCCAACGAGATCCGCTGCCTGGAGCTCTTTGACGACCCGGTGCAGCGATTCCTCGTCATACCGGACGTCGTCGTCAGCGATGATGACGCGCTCCGCACTGCCGTGCCGTAGGCCGGTCTGGACGCCTACGACCTTTCCGTTCAGCCCTCGTGATGTATCCGGAGGGAGGTGCGTCACCCATGGGTCCCAGACAGCATGGTGTCGTTCGTACAGCTTTGGGGGAGACCCGTCCACCACGATCACCCGAGCATGTTGGGAGAGCCAGAGGAGGTATGCGGTGAGGTCGTTGAGCTCGTAGTCGTCATCCCACCGCAGCGGAAGGATGTAGTCCACGTCCGCACCAGGATCCCCACCGGTCATGGTGCTGCCCCCAGCGAAGGCACTGCGTCCCATCGGCGCAGCAGCGCGGCGCCCACTGCCTGGTCGAGGTACAGGCAAGCAGCCGCTCCCCACAGAACCTGCTCGTACAGCGCGGGCTCCGCACGGACGAGCGCACCGCACATGTCGACGGCCGCGATCTGTTCGTGAACTGCGTCAGCCTCTACATGCTCATCAAAGTACGCAGTGGCGTCCGGCCCGAAACCGAGACGACGCAGCCCGTTGCCGTACCGGCGGTTGGGCTCGGTGGAGGTCATCTCCAGGGCGGCGAGGTGACCGACTAAGGCGCCACGGTGACGTCGGTGCAACCCGAAAAGGCTCATGACATTGACCGAGGCATGCGTCTCGGGCAGCGCGTCTGCCCAATAGGCGCCGTACGTTTCGTCGAGGCCCAAGACACGCATCGACTGCCCGAACATGTTCGCATGCATGTGTGACTCTCGGCCGTTGCCATACTCGTCGCTCTGGATAGCCACCAGGGCCGCCTTCGCTGCGCCTGCCAGCCTCGGTATCTGCCAGGTGTGCGGGTCGGCCTCCTTGAGGTTGTACATCGACCGTTGCACCAGGAACTGACGGAAATGTTCTGCCGTCGCGCTCTTCAGGAGGAACGCCGACAGCGAGGGCCGGGCATCGGCGGCGACCATGGTCCGCAGAGCCTCATGCACGGGGATCGCATGGGCGTCCTTGCGGGTCGGGCAGACGACGTCACGAAGTGCTGCTTCCAGTCGCTGCTCGAGCAGCGACTGAACCATCACCACCTGCGGGCTCCACTCCCATATGTCGTCGACGTCGGAGAAGCCGCGGTAGTGGAGCTCGTAGCAGCACGTCAGAGCGAGCTGGAAGTCGAGATCAGTGAGCGGAGCGGCCGTGTGCGCCACGACGTGCTCGACGAGTTGATGATCAGCTATCCATGACGGGCTGTCTTCGAGGAGCAGCCGCCGCACTGCCCCGGTCAGCGGGCCCCGTTCCTCGGGAAGGCGCATGGACAGTCTCTCTGCTTGAACGAGGACGCCGACTGCTCCGGCGTCAGCCGACCGCTTCCCTGCGCCGCAGCGCTCAATCTTCGACGAGACCGTCAGGCCCCTCCAGCCGCGGCGGTACGCTGCTCCGAGGCCGAGCCATGACGAAACCGACAATTCTCACCGTCGACGACGACCCGATGGTCCTCCAGGCGATCAGCCGCGACCTGCGAGCCAGGTACGGGTCCCAGTACAGCATCGTCCGGGCGGCGTCCGGCGCTGAGGCGCTTGGGGTGCTCGCTGAGTTGGCGCTGCGACTCAGGCCGGTCGCGCTGATCGCCACCGATCAACGGATGCCGGACATGACGGGCACCGAGATGCTCGCTGAGGCTCGAAGTCATGCACCCGACGCCAAGCTCCTCCTGCTCACCGCATATGCCGACACCGACGTCGCGATCAACGCGATCAACGAGATCGGCCTCGACTATTACCTGCTCAAGCCGTGGGATCCACCGGCTGAGCGGCTGTACCCCGTCATCGACGACCTATTGGGCGACTGGCAGGAGGCGCACCCCCACGACACGGGAGACGTGCGGGTGGTTGGGCACCGCTGGTCCGAGCGGAGCCACGAGATCAAGACATTTCTCGCGCGCAACCACGTGCCCTATCGATGGCTCGACGTCGACCGGGACGACGAGGCGCAGCAGCTCCAGGGGCTCGCGCATGCCCAGATCGACGATCTCCCACTGGTGCTGGTGCCCGACGCAGCGGTTCTCCGCTCGCCCTCGACCCTCGACCTTGCCGATGCGCTCGGCCTTCGTACGCGCGCCGAGCAGCCGCTCTACGACCTGTGCATCGTCGGCGGCGGTCCGGCTGGCCTTGCCGCCGCGGTGTACGCCGCCTCGGAGGGTTTGCGGACAGTCGTGGTGGAACGGGAGGCGCCGGGTGGCCAGGCCGGCCAGAGCGCGTCGATCGAGAACTATCTCGGATTTCCGAAGGGCCTGTCCGGTGCCGACCTCACGCACCGAGCCGTCGCGCAGGCCGCGCGATTCGGCGCGGAGATGGTGCTGGCTCGCGACGTCGTGGCGCTCGAGACACGGGGGCCGGTCCGAGCGGTGCGCTTCGGTGGTTCCGGGGAGCTCGAGGCGCGTGCGTTGCTAGTGGCGACCGGAGTGTCCTACCGACGGCTCGAGGCGCCGGGCATCGAGGCTCTCTCGGGCCGTGGTGTCTACTACGGCGCCACCGCGAGCGAGGCGATCCAGTGCCAGGGCGACGAGCTGTACGTCGTCGGAGCTGCCAACTCGGCGGGTCAGGCTGCTTTGAACCTGGCTCGCTACGCAAAACGGGTTGTGCTGGTCGTCCGTGGCGGCGCTCTCGAGGACTCCATGTCGCTCTACCTCGTTGCACGAGTCTGCGCCACCCAGAACATCGAGGTTCGGCTCCGCAGCGAGGTCGTGGGAGCTCGCGGTGACGGTCACCTCGAAGCCATCACCCTGGCCGACCGCGACTCTCGTGCCGAGGAGGAGGTCCTGACAAGCTGGCTGTTCGTGTTCATTGGGGCTTCACCCCGGACGGACTGGCTTGGCTCGGATGTCGTGCGTGACGAGAAGGGGTTCGTGGTCACCGGTCAGGACCTCCTCGCCTCCTCGTCGTCAGCATCGTGGCCGCTGACACGTTCTCCTTTCGCCCTGGAGACGAGCGTGCCGGGGGTGTTCGCGGCCGGAGACGTGCGGCTGGACTCGATGAAACGAGTGGCGTCGGCCGTCGGTGAGGGTGCCATGTCGGTGTACCTCGTGCACCGCTATCTGGCGACCATGTGATGCATGCCGACGACCTGCGCGAGCTCGAGCTCTTCGCCGGCCTGGGTGATGACCAGCTTGCCGAGTTGATCTCCATGGGGACGGAGGTGCGGTTCACCCCTGGAGAGGAGCTGTTCGGTGAGGGTGAGCCCGCCGACTTCTGGTGGGTCCTCGTGGACGGTCGCATCGACCTGGTCCGCCACGTCGGTCGTGAGGAGACGCTGCTCGGGGCCATGGACGCGCCCGGTCGGTGGGCCGGCGGGTTCCGCGCCTGGGACGACCACGGTGTCTACCTCGCAACGGGCCGTGCGTCGGTCAGTGGCCGGGTCCTCCGAGTGCCTTCCCCAGCGCTGAGACAGTGGACCTTTTCCTGGTTCCCTTTCGGTGCCCACCTCATCGAGGGACTGTTCCGAACGGCGCGCAACTTCGAGTCCGTGACCCGGCAGAGGGAGGCACTGGTGGCGCTGGGCACGCTGGCGGCCGGGCTGGCGCACGAGATCAACAACCCGGCTGCTGCGGCGACGCGAGCGGTCGACGCGCTCAGGGACGCATGTGAGGTGTTGTTGTCCTCCCTCGGACGGCTCGCCGCCGGTTCGATATCAGCAGAACAGTTCCTCGCGCTCGACGCCCTGCGTCGGGAGATCGAGCCACAGTCGGCCACGGTGGATCCGATGATCCTCGCCGACCGCGAGGAGATCCTGTCAACCTGGCTGAGCCGCCACGGGGTGGAGCGGGACTGGCTGATAGCCACCGCGCTCGCCGGGGCCGGCGTCGATGTCGCCTGGTGCGAACGGGCAGTCAGCGTGCTCAACGACGGCGCCCTCGAGCCAGGCTTGGAGTGGGTGGTGAGCACCGTGTCCACGGCGATGTTGCTCAACGAAGTGAAGGAGTCGACCCGGCGAATCTCGGACTTGGTCGCGGCGGTGAAGTCCTACTCGCAACTCGATCGGGCGTCGATGCAGCAGACCGACGTCGCTGAGGGACTGGAGAGCACGCTCGTGATGCTGGCCCACCGCATACCGGCGGGAGTATCTGTCGTGCGCGACTACGGCGCAGACGTGCCTCGGATCGAAGCCATTGCCGGTGAACTCAACCAAGTCTGGACGAACCTCATCGACAACGCCGTTGATGCGATGGCGGGCGGGGGGACGCTTCGGGTGTCCACCCGTGCGGATCAGAGCGGCGTGGTGGTGGAGATCGGCGACACGGGCGCCGGGATGTCCCGGGAAGCGCAGGCTCACGCTTTCGAGCCCTTCTTCACCACCAAAGGCGTGGGGAAGGGTACCGGCCTCGGCCTGGACATTTCCCGTCGGATCGTCGTCGACCGGCACAGGGGCGAGATCACGATCGAAGCGAAACCGCATGAGACGGTGCTGCGGGTACGGCTCCCGCGGCGCCCCAGGCCGACCAAGTCGTGAGGCGCCTGATGTCGTAAGGACATCACACGTCACCGGATGGCCGAAGATCTGTGCAACTTCTTGGCGAGCGGACGCACGAGATCAGCGGACGGCGCCCGGCGGCCCCAGACGGTAACGTCCTCGCATTCTCCTCGTCGAGGGAACGAAAGGTGATCCATTTGAGCAACATTGTGATCACGGCTACACCGAGCTCCTTCGGGATGACCGTCCTGGATGGGTGGAGGTGAGCCCGGCCGCGGCGGTCGACAAGGTTGGCCCGGTCCTGGTCACCGGGTGCTCGACCGGGATCGGCCGCGCCACCGCCCTCCACCTCGCCGGACTAGGGCACACCGTCTTCGCCACCGCACGCAGACCCGACACCCTCACGGCCCTCGCTCAGATGGGTTGCCGCACGCTCGCCCTCGATGTCACCGACGACGCTTCCATGCACGACGTGGTGGCTACGGTGGTTGCCGAGCACGGACGGGTCGGCGCGCTGGTGAACAACGCCGGTTACAGCCAGTCCGGTCCCGTCGAGGAGATCACCCCGGCGAGCCTTCGACGCCAGTTCGAGACGAACGTTTTCGGTGCCGTGCGGCTGTGCCAGCTCGTCCTTCCCGGCATGCGGGCGGCCAGGGCCGGCCGGATCGTGAACCTGTCGTCGATGGGCGGCCGCATGACCTTGCCCGGCGGCGGGGCCTACCACGCGACCAAGTACGCGCTCGAAGCGTTCTCCGATGCGCTGCGCTACGAGACCAAGGGTTTCGGCGTGCAGGTCGTGCTGGTCGAACCCGGGCCGGTCATCTCCGAGTTCGGCGCCACTGCCAACGCCTCCACCGCCGATCAGCGCACCGACGGGCCGTACGCTGACTTCAAGCGGGGTGTCGACGCGCTGATTAGCAAGACTTACGCGAAGCCGCCCAAAGGCTCCGCCCGGCCGGAGGCGATCGCCGAGGTCATCGCCACCGCCATCAGCACCCGACGGCCCAAGACGCGCTATCTCGTCGGGCCAACCGCCAAGCGGATCGTCACCGCCCACTCCCTGCTCAGCGACCGCCTGTGGGACCGCTTGCTGACCACCCAGTACCCCCATCCTCCGTCGGCCTGATGGGGCGCCCCGGCAACCGGGCAAGGGCTACCAACCACAGCCGAAACGTGAACGATGTCCCGAGACACCTGTGCACGGTGTCCCGAGACACATCACAAGGGTGCCCCCGGCAGGATTCGAACCTGCGCCACCGCCTCCGGAGAACTTTGAGGGCGCCTCTTGCCATTGGGGCTATGATGAGTTTGCCCTTATGGAATAAGGGTTTTCGTGTCGGCTCGTGTTAGTCGGTGCCACCCTATGACGGACGGTCCGTTCGCAAAATGGTGGCAAGATCAACCGGCTCAGAGTCGGGAGGGCACCGGAGGTCGGACGTGGCGAGCCTTTACTTTCATCGCGGGGCGTGGGAGCTGCGCTACCGCGAGCCGTCGGGCAAACAGCGCTGCGAGCGGTTTGCCGGCGGCACGACGCGGCGGGCACCCGAGGAAGCCCTCGACAGGCACGCCGATGGTGCGTTCCACGAGCGTGCCGATAGCGGACCGGCCGAGCCCGATGATGAGGTCGCCTTCCCAGTGCCCGGGCACCGCTCGGTCCTCGGCCTCGGCGGGGCGCTCGCTGAGCATGACCTCGGCGGT
>JACCUZ010000232.1 GCA_013698395.1 Sporichthyaceae bacterium | reverse complement strand
GGGTCGTGCTCGACGTCGAGGACGGCCGGTTCGCCGCCGTGAGCACGGGGCTTCCCCCGTCCAAGGGTGCGGTGCTCTTGGACGGTCTCGTCGTCCCGGGTTACGCCAACTGCCACAGTCACGTCTTCCACCGGGCACTGCGTGGCCGCGCACAGCGCGGTGGCGGTAGCTTCTGGACCTGGCGGGAGCAGATGTACGCCCTCGCCGAACGGCTCAACCCGGACACGTTCCAGCGCCTGGCGGCCGGAACGTACGTCGAGATGGTCGGTGCCGGGATGACGGCGGTGGGTGAGTTCCACTACCTGCATCACCAGCTTGGCGGCCGCCCGTACGACGACCCGAACGTGATGGCGCACGCCGCGATCGCGGCGGCGCGGGAGGCCGGCCTGCGCATCACGCTGCTCGACACCTGCTATCTCGGAGCTGGCTTCGGCCGACCGGTCGAGGGCGTCCAGCTCCGTTTCAGCGATGGCGACGCCTCGCGGTGGGCCGCCCGGGTCGATCGGCTGGCCGCTGAGTACTCCGGCGCGGCTGACGTTGTGGTCGGTGCCGCCCTTCATTCGGTACGCGCGGTCCCCGCAGACCAGATCGAAACGGTCGCAACCTGGGCGGGCGAACGCGGCGTACCGCTGCACGTGCACGTGTCGGAGCAGCCGGCCGAGAATGCGGAGTGCCTGGCCGCGACCGGTTTGACCCCGACGGCACTGCTCGCCGAGCACGGTGTCGTCGGCCCCGGCGCCACGGTCGTGCATGCCACCCACCTCGGCGACGACGACATCACGACGCTCGGCCGGGAGCAGACGTACACCTGCTTCTGCTCCACCACCGAGCGCGACCTGGCCGACGGCGTCGGTCCGTCACGGGCCCTGGCGGCGGCCGGCGCCCGGCTGACACTGGGCACGGACAGCCATGCGGTGATCGACATGAGCGAGGAGATGCGGGCGATCGAGATGGGCGAACGGCTGGTGACGCTGCGGCGGGGATCGTGGCAGGCGATGGAGCTGCTGACCGCGGCGACGGCGACCGGCCAGGCGTCGCTCGGGTATCCGGATGCCGGCACCTTGAGCGCCGGGTCGCGAGCCGATCTCGTTTGCTTGCGCACCGACTCCGCCCGGACGGCTGGCAGCGGGAGCAGCGCGGAGACGGCGGTGTTCGCCGCGACGTCCGCCGACGTGAGTGACGTGGTCGCCGGTGGCCGGCACATCGTCGCCGAGGGCCGGCATGCGGTGCTGCCGCAGGCGGCCGGGGAGCTCGACGCGGTGGTCCACGCGCTGATGGCGCACCGATGACGAGCCTGCTGCTCACCGGGTCCGCGGAGCTGGTCACCAACGACCCCGGAGTCGGCGACGGCAGTCCGCTTGGGGTGTTGCCCGATGGTGCCTGGGTTGTCGAGGGCGGGAACGTGGTGTGGGTCGGGTCGCGAACCGAGGCGCCGGCCGCGGATGTGGCGCACGACCTGGCAGGGCGCGCCGTGATCCCGGGCTTCGTCGACTCGCACAGCCACCTGGTCTTCGCTGGTGACCGGGCGGCGGAGTTCACGGCCCGGATGAGCGGCCAGCCGTACTCCGCCGGGGGCATCCGCAGCACCGTCGAGTCGACCCGGGCAGCGGGCGACGAGCTGCTCGCGGCCAACCTTGCTCGCCTGGTGACCGAGCTCACCCGGCAGGGGACGACCACGGTCGAGGTCAAGAGCGGGTATGGCCTGACCGTGATCGATGAGGCTCGCTGCCTCGCGCTCGCCCGGCAGCTGACCCCGGAGACCACGTACCTCGGTGCCCACGTGGTGCCGGATGAGTACGCCGACGATCCGGCCGCCTACATCGACCTGGTCACCGGGCCCATGCTCGACGCGTGCGCCCCTTACGCCCGTTGGGTTGACGTCTTCTGCGAGCACGGTGCCTTCGACGTGGACGCGGCCCGAGCGGTCCTGGTCGCGGGACGGGCGATGGGCCTCACGCCGCGCATCCACGCCAACCAGCTCGGCCCCGGCCCGGGCGTACAGCTGGCCTGTGAGATCGGAGCGGCATCGGCGGACCACTGCACGTACCTCTCCGACGCCGATGTCGATGCGCTGGCGTCAGCGGACGTCGTGGCGACGCTGCTGCCCGGTGTGGAGTTTTCGACCCGCTCGCCCTATCCGGATGCCCGGCGGCTGCTGGCCGCGGGGGTCACTGTGGCGCTGGCCACCGACTGCAATCCAGGGTCCTGCTACACGACGTCGATCCCGCTGTGCATCGCGCTGGCGGTGCGGGAGATGGCGATGACACCGGCGGAGGCGCTCTGGTCGGCCACCATGGGTGGCGCCCGTGCCCTGCTTCGCGACGACATCGGCCGGCTGGGCGTCGGCTCTCGGGCGGACTTCGCCGTCCTCGACGCGCCGTCGTACGTCCACCTCGCGTACCGGCCTGGTGTACCGCTGGTGCATGCGGTCTGGCGAGCCGGCCACCGCGTGGTCTGACCGGTTCTGGCACGGGAGTCCCCGTGCCAATGCGGCTGGCACCGGGCTCCACCCCGGTTGCCTAATGGGGTAACCTGGAACGCGTACGACAGGGGAGCGCCACCGGGCGCTGAGAGTGCGGATTCGCCGCAGACCCTTGAACCTGCTCCGGTTAGCACCGGCGAAGGGAGTCGATCAGGCCATGCCCTCATCCGCTGTTCCGAACGCAGCTGCACCCGTACGCCGCGCCGGGCGATTCGACTACCGCACGATCGACCTCGTCACCGCAGCCACGCTGGGGGTGGCGTTCGGTGTCGCCTACTGGGGCTGGTTCCTCGCCTACAACGGGCTCAGCGCCGCGTTCACCGCCTATCAGCCGGCGACCGGTCTGCTGGCCGGTCCGTGGTTGTTGGCCGGTGTCGTCGCCGGGCTGGTCGTACGCAAACCCGGGGCTGCCTTGCTGGCCGAGCTCATCGCGGCGAACGTGGAGTACCTGATCGGTAATCAGTGGGGCGCCTCGACGATCGTTTCGGGGCTCTTGCAGGGGCTGGGGATCGAGATCGTTCTCGCGCTCGTGCTCTACCGCCGCTTCGGTGTGCTGGTGGCGGCTGCCGGGGCGGTGGTGGCCGCCGGGCTGGAGTCGGTGTACGAGTGGGGTGTCTACTTCGCCGACTGGGGGCTGACGTACCAGCTCGTCTACCTGGCCTGCTTCGCTGTCTCCGGTGCACTGGTGGCGGGGGTCGGCGGCTACCTGCTGGTCCGGGCGTTGGCCAGCACCGGCGCCCTCGACGCCTTCGCAGTCGGCCGCGAACACCGTGAGCGTCACGCCGTCTGAGTCGGGACGTCCCGTCGGGCTGCGCTTCGAAGGATTCGGGTGGCGACCGGCGGGCTCGCGGCGCGCGGCCCTGAGCGAGGTCGACCTGAGCGTCGACGCGGGGCAGCGGGTGCTGGTGACCGGGCCCAGTGGGGCTGGCAAGTCCACGCTGTTGCGAGCCGCCGCCGGCCTGCTGGGCACTGACATCGAGGGCGACATGTCCGGGCGGGTGCTCGTCGACGGCGCTGCGCCCGGCACACATCCCATCGGGCTGCTCCTTCAGAACCCGACCGACGCCATCGTCGCCGAGTCGGTTGGACGTGATGTCGCCTTCGGGCCCGAGAACCTCGGAGTGCCCCGTGAGGAGATCTGGCGTCGGGTGTCCGAGGCGTTGGAGCTCGTCGGGTTCCCGTACGACCACCACACCCCGACTCGGACGTTGTCCGGTGGCGAGACACAACGGATGGCGCTTGCCGGCGCACTGGCGCTGCGCCCGGGGCTGCTGCTGCTCGACGAGCCGACCGCGATGCTCGACCCGGACTCTGCTGGGGTCGTGCGGCGGGCGGTCGCTGCGGTGGTTGCTGCGACCGGCGCGACCCTGGTCGTAGCGGAGCACCGGCTGGAGCCGTGGCTCGACCGCGTCGACCGGGTGCTGGTGCTCGACGCCGACGGTCGGCTGATCTGTGACGACACACCCGTCGGCGCGGTCACGCGGAACTGGCTGGCACTGGAGCGCGCCGGGTTGTGGCTGCCGGGGCTGCCGCCGCCGCGGCCGGTCCCCGTGAGCGCCGACCTGGCCCGGCCGTCGCAGCTGGTCTCGGGCGACGTCATGTGCGCGGAGGCATTGCAGCTCCGGCTGCGAACGCGCAGCCTGCGGGGCGCACGTGAGCAGCTCGCGTTGGCCGGTGTCGACGCGACGCTCACCTCCGGCCGGATCCATGCGTTCATCGGTCGCAGCGGAGCCGGCAAGTCGACCCTGGTGGCTGCGTTGGCTGGGCTGATCGCCCCGACGAGTGGCGCGGTCCGCGCGCATCCCGGCATGGCGGCCGGCCTGGGGGAGCATCCGCATAGGTGGCGATCACGGGATCTGGCCGCCCGGCTCGGGTGGGTTCCCCAGAATGCCGAGCACTCGTTCGTCAGCCGGCGCCTCGTCGACGAGGTGCGCGCGACCTCGGACCGCCTAGGTCGCGAGGTCGACGTGCCGGCGGTACTGGAGACGGTCGGGCTGGGCCGGCTCGCCACCGCCGACCCGTACCGGCTCTCCGGCGGCGAACAGCGTCGTCTGGCTCTGGTCGCCGCGCTCGTTCACCGGCCCCTGGTGGCGCTGCTGGACGAGCCGACCGTCGGCCAGGACCGGCACACCTGGGCCGCGGTCGTGGGCTGGATGACGGCGCTGACCACTGCCGGTTGTGCGGTCGGCGTCGCCACCCACGACGAAGACCTGCTGAACAGTGTGGTGGCCGAGTCGACCGTGCTGGTCGCCGGCCGCGGTGGTGATCGTCGATGAAGTCGACACCGCTGAGCCGGGCGAACCCGCTGGCGCTGTTGACGATCGGCCTGTTCGCGATCGTCGGTTCGCTCGGCGTGCGCGACCTGCGGGTCGGGTTGGTCACCGTTGCGGTTGTGATGGCGCTCGGCGCGGTACTGGTGCCGCGGGGTTCCCACGGCGCCTGGCGGCTGCTCGGGCCTATGCTCGGTGCCGCGTCGGTGGCGCTGTCCACCTGGCTACTGGCTGGCCGCGACGGGGAACTGGCGGTCACGGCCGGACTGCGCATCCTGGTGCTAGCGGTCCCCGGCGTCTGGATCGCGCCGTTGATCGACCCGCAGCGCCTGGGC
>JACCUZ010000199.1 GCA_013698395.1 Sporichthyaceae bacterium | reverse complement strand
TCGCCAGGTCGGTGTAGATGACGCCGGCGCCGTTGCAGCTGGGGCAGGCGCCCTCGGAGTTGGCGCTGAACAGCGCCGGCTTGACGCCGTTGGCCTTCGCGAACGCCTTGCGGATCGGGTCGAGCAGCCCGGTGTACGTCGCCGGGTTGCTCCGCCGTGAGCCGCGGATCGCGGTCTGGTCGACCGAGGCCACCCCGTCCCGCCCGGACACGGAGCCCCGGATCAGCGAGCTCTTGCCGGAGCCGGCAACGCCCGTGACAACGACCAGCAGCCCGAGCGGGATGTCGACGTCGACGTCGCGCAGGTTGTGCGTCGTCACGCCCCGGATCTCCAGTGCGCCGGTAGGTGGGCGCACCTTCTCCTTGAGGGCGGCGGTCATCGAGATGGCGGCCGGTGATGGTGCCGCTGACCCGCAGCCCCTCGATGGTCCCCTGGAAGCAGACAGTCCCTCCCGCCGTACCGGCGCCGGGGCCGAGGTCGACGACGTGGTCGGCGATCGCCATCGTCTCCAGCTCGTGCTCCACGACGAGCACCGTGTTGCCCTTGTCCCTCAGCTGCAGGAGCAGATCGTTCATCCGCTGAACGTCGTGCGGGTGGAGGCCGATGGTGGGCTCGTCGAAGACGTAGGTGACGTCGGTGAGCGACGACCCGAGGTGGCGGATCATCTTGGTGCGCTGTGCCTCGCCGCCCGACAGCCTCGTTGCTGAGCCGGGTGCCGTCGCACTCGGGACACGTCGTGAACGTCACTGCCCGCTCCACGAACGCGCGGATGTGCGGTTGCATCGCGTCGACGTCCTTGGCCAGGAACGACTTCTGGATCTTCGGAATCAGCCCCTCGTACGTCAGGTTGATCCCGTCGACCTTGATCTTCGTCGGCTCCTTGTGGAGCAGGTCGTGCAGTTCCTTCTTGGTGAACTTGGCGATCGGCTTGTCCGGGTCGAAGAAGCCGCAGCCGCGGAAGATGCGGCCGTACCAGCCGTCCATGCTGTAGCCGGGGATCGTGAGTGCGCCCTCGTTGAGTGACAGGCTGCCGTCGTACAGCGCACCCCGGTCGAAGTCGGTGACCGAGCCCATGCCTTCGCAGCGCGGGCACATGCCGCCGTGGTAGACGACGTTGCGTACGACGAGCCGCTCGCCCTTGCCCTTGTCGACGGTCATCGACCCGCTCGCCGTCCGCCTTGGTACGTTGAACGAGAAGGCAGTGGGCGGGCAGATGTGTGGCTTCCCGAGCCGGCTGAAGAGGATGCGCAGCATCGCGTTGGCATCGGTGGCGGTGCCGACCGTGGAGCGGGGGTTGGCGCCCATCCGCTCCTGGTCGACGATGATCGCGGTCGTCAGGCCGTCGAGTACGTCGACGGCTGGCCGCGCCAGCGTCGGCATAAAGCCCTGCACGAACGCGCTGTAGGTCTCGTTGATCAGCCACTGCGACTCCGCCGCGATCGTGCCGAACACCAGCGAGCTCTTGCCGGACCCGGAGACGCCGGTGAAGACCGGCAGCCGGCGCTTCGGAAGCTCGACGCTGACGTCCTTGAGGTTGTTCTCGCGTGCCCCGTGCACGCGGATCAGGTCGTGGCTATCAGCAACGTACAGCGCAGGTGAATGCGTGTCGGTCCTCGCGGCCGTGCTCATCGCGTCTCCATCAGGTCATCACTTCGATCGCCGGATCGGCGCAGCGCAGCTCCTGGATGCGGATCAGGTTGCCGGCAGGGTCACGGACGGCGCAGTCGCGAACGCCGTACGGCTGCTCGGTCGGCTCCTGGACGACCTCGGCTCCGCTGGCCTCCAGCTTCTCGAAGGCGCCGTCCATTTCCGTGGTGGCCAGCAGGATCCAACCGTACGTGCCCTTGGCCATCATCTCGACGATGGTGCGGCGCTCGTCGTCGGTAATGCCCGGATCAGCGGCCGGCGGTGCGAGGAGGATCGAGGTGTCGGGCTGGTCGACGGGGCCGACGGTGATCCAGCGCATCGTGCCCTTGCCGACGTCGTTGCGGACCTCGAATCCGAGCGCGTCGCGGTAGAAGGCCAGCGAAGCGTCGGGGTCGGTATGCGGGAGGTAGCTGGCGTGAATGGTGATGTCCATGGCGGTCACGTTAGGTAGGCCTGCGTGTCCCGCGCTTCTTGATTCCTGATCGGTCTGGTCACTTGCTTCGCCACGCACGCTGGCATCCGCGCCGTCGCCTGCGCCGTCTGCCTCCGATAGACGCTGGGCGGCACACCGACCAGCTCGGAAAACCGCGTGGTGAAAGTGCCCAGAGACGAGCAGCCGACCGCGAAACAGACCTCGGTGACGCTGAGGTCGCCCCGACGCAGCAGCGCCATCGCGCGCTCGATGCGCCGCGTCATCAGATAGGCGTACGGCGACTCGCCATAGGCGAGCCGGAACTCGCGGCTGAGGTGCCCGGCTGACATGGTCACGCCGCGGGCGAGCGCCTCGACGTCCAGCGGCTGCGTGTACTCCCGGTCGATCCGGTCGCGTACGCGGCGCAGCCTCGCGAGGTCGCGCAGGTGCTGCGCAGCGGCGGGTCTGCTGGTCACCTGCGCGATCGTGCCACGTCGCACCCCAGTTGTCCTGAGTCGCCGCCGGCTTCAGATGCGGTGACATAGATGAGACGGCGTTTTCGCGTGTGATGCAGTGAGACCAGCCCGTCCGCGCAGCAGGAAGAGTGGAGGCGCCATGAGGGAGGCAAGCTCGTTCGACGCCTTCGTGGCCGCCCGGACCGGCACATTGCTGCGATCCGCCTACCTGCTGACCGGTGACCAGCAGCTGGCGGAGGACCTTGTGCAGTCGGCGCTGGTGAAGGCCAGCCTGCGCTGGGACCGGTTGGTCGCTGGGGGGGACCCCGAGCCGTACGTCCGGACCGTGCTCTACCGCGAGCACGTGTCCTGGTGGCGCCGGCGCAAGGTCGCCGAGGTGCTGGCTGCCGAGGTGCCGGAGCCGAGGCGCTCCGCGGCACCCGACTTCGTGGATGTCATGGCAGAGGCCGACACCTTGCGCGTCGCGTTGCTGCGACTACCGCCTCGCCAGCGCGCGGTGCTCGTCCTACGCCACTTCGAGGACCGCTCCGAAACTGAGGTGGCGGAGCTGCTCGGGTGTTCGGTGGGCACTGTCCGCAGCCAGAACGCGCGCGGGTTGTCACGCCTTCGAACCGTCGTGCCGGAGTTGTTCGCCGTTGAGGAGGTATCACGGTGATGGGCCAGCAACTGCGGACGTCGCTGCAGCAGATCGCAAAAGAAGCCACCGTTGTGGACCTCAGGCCGCGAGTATTGGCCCGCGCGCGACTCGTCCGTCGTCGCCGTCGGATGGCGTCGGTCGCGGCTGTGGTCTCGGCCGTCCTGGCGGTCGGGGCTGTGCTGTCCTCGCCGACCGAGCCGGAGGCAGCTCCGCCGGCCGGACGGGCGGTGCCGACCGTCAACCTGGGCGACGCACGCTCGGGCGGCCTCCCCGATGCAGAGCTCAGCGTTGTTGACGTCGACTCCGGCGACACATGGCTCGTCACGACCACTGGCCGCGCAGCCCAGCTGCCAGTCCGAGTGGACTCGTTGTCGGGGGCGCTGCCCATGCTGTTCGCCGACGGGACCGTGCTGGCCTTCGGCGGACCCGGTCAGGCGACGCTGGTGCGGACCGGTGACGGCTCCGTCACAAAGGTCAGCGTCCCGACGGACCAGGAGTACCTGCCTGTGGTCTCGCCCGACGCCCGGACCCTGACTTACGCCGAGGACAACCAGGTCGATGCGATCGAGCTCACGCTCGTACCGCTCGATGACACTCCGCCGACCACGCTGCGCGTCACGACCAGCGGGGCCTCGAGCACGCTGGTGCCTATTGCGTGGAGCGACGACGGCACGGGTTTGCTCGTCCTGGAAGGGCGGGGCGCCACTCGCGTCGACCTCGAACCTAGGCCTCGGGCCAGGCAGGGCGTCCACGTAAAGCAGGACGTCGTCCTGGCCAACGGGTGGGCAGTCGCGCCCGACCTGTCCCGCTTCGTGATGGGTAACCCGGCGCCCAGCGGTGGGCGACGGACATGGCTGGTCCTTGACGCGGACGACGGCAGTGCCATCGAGGAGCTGACCCGACCCGCCGGCGACCGGCTCATCGGGTGGACCGCCGGTGACCGCCTCGTCTGGTGGCACCCCGCGAACGGCTCCTACTCCGTTCTCACCACCGACACAGCAGGAAGGTCCCTGAGCACGAAGTTGCGGCTGACCTCCACCTTGCACAACCTCCGGGCCACCTGGACCCAAGACGAGGGCTGACCGCCCGCACCACCACCCCTACCTAGAGGAGACACCATGCACCGCCCGCTTCAGCGCGCCCTTGGCGCCACCGCCGTGCTGCCGCTCGCCCTCGCCCCCGCCGGGGCCGCACAGGCACACGCCGCCGCACCTGCCGTCGAGCGCACCGTGACAATCGAGAGGCTTGACCCCGACCCGTGGACCTTCGACGTGTGCGGCATCACGACGACGACAGAGGTCACCGAGCGGGTGACCGCCCAGGAGTGGGCGGACGGTCGCCGGATGGTGCACGTCGTCGTCACCTATGTCAGCGCCGACCCGAGAGTGGCCATTGAGAAGGACTCGTACACGGAGCTGATATCGGTGGACGGAACGCGAACCGTCGTCGGGCTGCCGATCCGGTTGATCGACCCGCAGACCGGCCGGATCATCATCCGAGACGCCGGTCGCATCACCTTCGGCGAGGACGGCGTCGTCGCGCACGGGCCGCACCCCTACGTCGAGGCGGCCGACCTGGCGCCGTTCTACTGCCCGGGCCTCACGTGACGGTGGGCGACATGTCGCGACGCGTCCAAAGCACGTGAGGAGATCCCGAGAGGCTGGTCGTGCGGTGGAGCTGAGGGGACTCGAACCCCTGACCCCCTCGTTGCGAACTCGCGGCATGGAGGTCGCTGGAGGTCTTTGCCGAGGTCAGAGGCCCAGACAAGGTCGACTAGGGGCGCCATCGGACGCCTCGGCTGCTGTACTTTGCTGCTGTACTTTCCAGCGAGCACCGGCATCACGCACCAGGCATCTAGCAAACCCGCCGATGGGCGACCCGGTAAGGGCTGCGGATACGCGCCACGGCAGACGCGGTTCCAGAGCAAGATAGGCGGGTCCGGCCGGCGTGGTCACCCTCGTCAATCCCGGCCACAGCCACGGCAGGTGGGGGAAGGGTGTCGGGAGGCCACCGGTCGGACCTTGGCGGCCACCGGGTCAAGGCATTCCTCCTGCCGGACTTCGCCGACGATGATCCGCGACGGGCGCATCCGCAGCGCCTCCTTGACCAAGCGCCGAAGCTTGATCTCGCCAGTGCCCTCGAGACTCGGCTGGCGACACTGCATGCTGACGACGTCCGGCAGCGGAACCTTGAGAGCTCGAACACCTCTTCCGCCGTGACAACCCGCTCGCGCGACGGGATGGCGGACGCCAAGCAGTTGAGAAGGGTGGTCTTGACCGGCGACGTCCCGCCCCAAGTGAGGCGCTCGGTAGCGGCACTTTATGCGTGCGGCAGGCGGCTGGTAACCAGCCAATGGTGAGTGTCAAAGATGTCCTTCGTCGGGTCGGCGGCGAAGTGTCCACCATCGGACGTCTCGATCACGGTCGCGCCGGGAACGGCAGCAGCCAGGAACCTGCCGTGTGCCGCCGGGCACGAGGTGTCGGCGTCTCCGAAGGTGACAAGTACGGGCACCCGGATGCTGCTCAGGTCGAAGCCCCAGTCGCGGGCGAACGCCAGCGTGTCGTCCACGGAACCACCGACCCCGTGGACGGCTTGCTCGGGGATGATTCGACGGAAAGCCTCGATCGTCTCCGGGCGCTGTAGAAAGCCCACGTCGACGTCGTTCGCCTCATCGCCCAGAAGGGCGCCAGGGTCAGATTCGATCCGCTCCTCCATGAGCCTCTGGGCCCTCGTCATCTCCGACGTGAGGACTTCCTCTCCCGCCTCGGCCCATGCGAGTTCTTCTGCGATCTCCTCACCCATTCCGGTGAGCCACTCGTCGCGGGTGAGCCCGCCTGCACCCAGAGGGGCAAGGCTGGACTGGCAGGCCACTCGGTCCAGCCGATCACCGAGGAGGGCGGCGCAGGCGAGCGCATGTGGACCTCCGCCGGAGCCACCGACGATGGAGAACCGCTCCAGACCCAGGGCATCAGCAACGGCTCGGACGTCAGCAGCCTCATCAGCGACGGCGCGGCCTCGATTGCGCGAGGAACGCCCGTACCCCGCTCGATCACTCGTGATGTAGCGGACACCGGCCTGCGCGTACAGCGAGTCGTCAGGCCAGCGGCTCAGGCGGCAGCCCGGAGTCCCATGAAGTCCTATCACGGGGTAGCCGTTCGCATCACCGCCGTCGAGAAACGCCACGGTGCGACCGTCCCTCGTCACTAACGAACCGAAGCCTGACTCCATCCGCGCATAATGACGGATATCGCGCGGGGCGGCTGGCAGCACCACTGGGTGTACTAGCGAAGCGCCGGCTTGCCGACTTGGGTGCCTCCGGACACGAGAATGTTCAAGCCGCTGGCGACCGCGGCTTCGAGGAACCGTGCCGCGTGCCCCGTCAAGGTCCCTAGCGAGACGAGGTCGTCGAGGTGGGTGGCCCGGACCACGAACTTGC
>JACCUZ010000183.1 GCA_013698395.1 Sporichthyaceae bacterium | reverse complement strand
CGCTGGAGCAGCTCCGAGCGCACAACGGCGCCCGCCCCAGATGCGGGAGCGGGCGCCGTCAACTCGTACGCGGGCCCGACGAGCGGCCCGCTGGCAGGACCTAGTGGGCCGCCAGCACGCCGCACGCAGTCGGGTCGGTGCCCTCGGCCGGCAGGGCGGGGTCCAACTCGCTCTTGCCCGCAGCCTCGAAGTCGTACGCGTCGTTGTCGTTGTAGTCGTTGCCGTGCACGACCAGCACGCCCTCACCGTCGCGAACGGCGTCGGCGATCGACTTGGCGGTGCCCACGCCGGCGACGTCGGTGAACTCGATCTTGCTGCGGTTGTAGGAGAGCATGCCGCCGCTGGAGGCCGGGAAGCGGTCGAGCGCCAGGCCGGAGGCGGGCGTCGTGTCGCCGGTCGTCGTCAGCGAGACGACGATGTCCCCGTAGGCGGGCAGGCCGTCGGCGGTGGAGAGTCGCGGCGTAGGGTCGGTGGCGCTGCGCACGTTGGTGGCCTCCGCCATGGTCGGGCACTCGTGGCGGGCGTCTTCGCCGAAGTGGATGTGGATCGCGTGCGCCGCGTCCGGGGCTAGGCCGGTCGCGGAGATGGCGATGTTCTCGATCTTCTGGTTCTTCACCGTGGCGGTCGCGCTGCCGGAGGCACCCGAGAAGTTCAGCTCGCTAAGCGAGGCCTGCAGCGACACGGTCTTGTCCATGCCGGGCTTGTTGGTCTTGTCCATGCCGGGCGCGGCCGAGGCGGCGGGGATGCCGAGCAGCAGGCTTCCTCCGGCCAGGCCGGTGGCGGCGGCAGCGAGCAGTCGTCCGTGCTTCATGTGGTCTCCCATTGTTGGCGGGTCACGGCGTAGGTCGAGCTGAGCTCGGGTGGCCTTGGACAGCCTGCGGAGCAGTGCTGCACATCGTGACGTATACCCGTTCGCACGCCGCTGACGCGCAAATGGGTGCATCCCGAGATTTGTCTGAGCCGTTCGGCTCAGGCCGTCGCGGTGAGGACGACCTGCACGGTCTCCTGCGGCCGGTCCCACATCGGGAAGTGGAGTTGACCCGCTCTCGCGGACACCTCGTGACTGCGGACCTGGGTTAGGCCGCAGCTCTCTGTGCAGTGTGTCGTGCCTCGAGGCAGCGGGTGAGATCTGGCCGAGCGAGGAGTGCCGGCGGCTGGCGGCGTGACCCGATGAGACACGCGCGACGAGGGGATCCTCTGGAATGAGCCTTGCCCTTTCGCCCGACGGTCCCGCCCGACCAGCCCCGGGGGGCATCCCGTCGTCGGCGCCCGTGCTGGAAGAGCTCTCCGTCGTGCTCGCCGTCATCGGGGGACAGAGCCCGTGCGGCGAGGCAACGCCTGCTCGGACTTCTTGCTCCTGCCCGCGGCCGTCCGGAGCTGGGTCCAGAGGCGAAACGATTGCCCTTGCTCAGGCACGGCTCTTCCCATACGGATGTCGTCATTTCCGGTCGTGGCTACAACAGCGGCTACAGGACTGCGCATCATTGGCGCAGGCGGCCATGGAACTCGACCCGGATCACGGGGACCTATCTCAAGTCACGAGGCTGGCCGTTGTTCACGAAATCGCCTTTATCATCTTGGGCCATCCACCCGCCGGGTGGTGCCCCTCGTGCTGCTGACCCGTGCGTGGCCCGCCTCCGGCGGGAACCCTGCCGGCAGACCGCAGGTGTCCCATGGGCCCCTGGACCTGTCCTGTCCCCCTACTACGTAGGGGGTGGACAGCTGGGACAGCTCGACCTGTCCCAAGATCGAACAGCTCGGACAGGTCGCGGCGAAAAGGGCCTCTGACCTGCGGTTTGACCTGTCCCAAGATCATGGACAACTCGGACAGGTCACCTGTCCGGCGAGCTGTCCCGAGCTGTCCCATGATCATCGGGATAACGTGCCCGGTGGTCGGCTGCTCGTGTCCTTCCTCGTGTGCGCGCACGCGAGGCGCGGTCACGACTCGACTCCGCTGGGGTACTCGTCCGGGTGCAGGTGGTAGGTGCGAGTATTTCGCGCGGCCTTGGTCTCGACGACCCTGCCGGCCCGCACCAGATCACCGAGCGCCTCGCGGATGCCCCGGCGGCTGGCTTCCTTGCCGGACCCGTCGCCGCTGACCAGCCGGACGACCTCGGACTGGTTGGGCTCGTCCTGGTCGCGCACCGCGTACAGCGCGTTGATGACTCGGTAGGAGACGTCCTCGGTCAGCGCCCGGAACTCAGTCCGGGAATCCACAGGCACCAGTGCAATGGAATCGGCGTGGGGAGAGGCGCGCAGCACGACCTCGTGGCCGTCGGGACCGTCCTTCATCTTCGTCACCTTCAGCCGCACCAAGTCGCCGTCTCGCTTCGCATGGATCACGGCATCGGCGTTGTCCTCGATAGCGGTCGACCCCCGAGCATCGCTGTCCGACTTCTGGGTGTGGGCGACCGTCAGGATGGTGGTGAAGTGGCCGGCGGCCACGCGCAGCTCGGCGACCTTGGCCGTGACCAGCGACATGTCTGAGGCGGAGTCCTGGTTGGCGCCCCCGACCGAACGGGCCAATGTGTCGACAACGATCAGGTTCGGCTTGAACTCGCCGACGAACCGCACCAGCTCGCCAAACTCCGGGCCTGCCTTGTATAGGTCCACGGTGCCGTTGCGAATCGCCAGTCCGTCGTCGAGGATCTCGGGGACATCACCGTCGTCCGGCGAGAGGTCGCGCGCGGCCAGCCAGGCATCGACGCGATCCGGGAAGGCGTATCCGCCCTCACCAGCGATAAACAGCACTCGCTGCATACCGGGGGCGTCGACCTGCCGCCCGGCCCAGTCGAAGCCCAGCACGATCGACAGTGACCAGTCCAGCGCGACGAAGCTCTTGAACGACGCATCCCGGCCGATCAGCACGGCCTGCGCGGCCTGCGGCAGGACGTCATCGACCAGCATCGACGGCCTGGGCAGCGCGCGCAGCTCGCCATAGCTCATGACCTTGGATGCCGAGTGAGTGGTGGCCGTGGCCGGCGCCTCGTCCTCGGGCGCGCTGGGCGGCGCCATGACCTCCGGGAGGCTGCGGCCCGGGTTGCGAGCCATCCACCTGGATAGGCTCGCCCGTGCCCAGTGCTTGTGTTGCCTGCACACCGAACAGAACGGGTGCGCGTAGTTGACATGGTCCGTGAGACATGCGCTGGCCAGATCCTGTGCGATGACCTGGGCGCGGACCTTTTCTCGGTCTGAGAGTGCGGCCGGGCGGATGTCGAGGTCCCGGACGGTGAAGGGCGCGGGGAGGTGGTCGGGATTCTCGCCGGTGCTGCCATGACCGAGGGCCTCGATCTGTGCAATGACCTCGGCTGGCGTGTCTGCTGGCAGGTTCACGAGCTCTCCTCCTTCTCCGATGACCTGAATGTCGCCCGGCCCGGGTGGGCCGAAGAACTGGTCGCCGCTAGACTGGTCTCGGTGCCTGGCGGTGCCTGCTTCCTCACAGCCCCCGGTCTTCGGACCGGGGGTTGTGACTTTGTCGTCGTCTGACATGGGGTGCGTCCCTACTCGGCGGTGTCGGCTTCTCCTCGCTCGGGCGGTAGCGGGGTGTTGATCTGGCTAGGTCATGCCGTGGCCTTCATGCGCACGGCGGCCATCAGGCGGTCCGCCGCTCGGCGGCGATCCAACTCTCGATGCCATCGACGGGGTAGAGCACCCGCTTACCGAGCCGGACATACTCCGGCCCCTTACCGACCTGTCTCCACCACGAGAGCGTGTTCTCGGAGGTGCGGATCTGTTCGGCCAGCTCTGGGGCTGTCTTGAACTCGGTCATGATGCTCCCTATCTAGGCTGGTGCGTTACCGTCCCAACACCTGCCAGCATATATCTAATCGGGTTGACCCGCTTGCTGGCGTGCTTTATCGTTCCGTTCATGGACGACATCGCAACGCTGGATGAAACCGTTGGCGCGCGCATCCGTGACCTCCGCATCAGACAGGGATTGCCCCAGGGACACCTGTCGACGGTCATGCGGGTGTCGTATGACTTCGGGTGGCACCAGTCGACCCTGACGCGCGTCGAGGCGGGAGAGCGGCCCCTGAGGCTCTCTGAGGCCGTCGCGGTCGCGGAGATCCTCGGGACGGATGTGGCGGACCTGCTGGGCGCCCCGAGCGCCACCATGGCCGTGCGCCTACGACGGGCGCGCATGCGCGAACTCTCGACGCTACGCGAACACATCGAGGCGCGCCTCGAAGAGATCTCGGAGGAGTCCTGATGTCCATCGCCAAGCGCCCGGACGGCCGCTGGAGGGCCCGCTACAGGGACAGTCTCGGCAAGGAGCACTCCAGGCACTTCGCCCGCAAAGCCGATGCCACCCGATGGCTGGACGGCATCACCTCGGCTGTCGTGACCGGCACCTATGTCGACCCGAAGGGCGGCCGGCTGACCATCGAGGCCTATGCCCAGCAGTGGCTGGCGACGAAGACCAACATCAAGCCGTCCACCCGATACCGCTACGAGGTCCTGCTGCGCAACCAGGTGCTACCCACCTGGGGACCTGTCCGGCTCTCGGCGGTCGACTATGAGGGTGTCAGTGCCTGGGTGGCCTCGATGCACCACCTGGCCCCGGCGACCGTGCGGCAGGCCTATCGGGTGCTGAGCCTCGTGCTCGCCTCGGCGGTCAAGGCTGGCCGGCTGGCCCGCAACCCCGCGGATGGTGTGGAGCTGCCAGCCGCGAGGCGGGCCGACAAGCTCTATCTGAGTGATGCCGAGGTCGCCATGCTCGCCGAGGCTGCCGGCGACGACGGGCCGGTGATCCGGTTGTTGGCCCAGGTCGGCCTGCGCTTCGGCGAGCTCGCGGCCCTGCGGGTTGGCCGGGTGGACCTCATGCGGCGCCGCATCGAGATCGCCGAGAGTATGACGGAGGTCAATGGCGTAGCCGTCTTCGGCACACCCAAGACCGGCCGCAGCCGCTCGGTGCCGTTGCCTGGGTCGCTGGTAGCGGACCTCACCGCGGCAATGGCCGGGAAGGCCGCTGATGACTTCGTGTTCACCATGCCCAAGGGTGGCCATTTGCGGCTGGGCAACTGGCGGCACCGGGTCTTCGATCCGGCGGTGCGCAGGGCCGGCCTGGACGGCCTCACACCGCACGACTTACGCCACACCGCGGCCTCGCTGGCCATAGCCTCCGGGGCCAACGTGATGGCCGTCCAGCGGATGCTCGGACATGCCTCGGCGGCCATGACTCTCGACGTCTATGCCGGCCTGTTCGAGGACGACCTGGACGACCTCGCGGACCGGATGGATTCCCGCGCTGCGGACTTTCTGCGGACTACGGGCACCGTAGTCGATCTTCCGATTACCCGCGCAGCGCGCTGACCTGCACCTTTGTGTGTGGGGCGGGCGGGACTCGAACCCGCGACCCAGGGATTATGAGTCCCCTGCTCTAACCAGCTGAGCTACCGCCCCGGGACATCGCTCCGGCGAACGGCCGGACCTTCCGGCGGCGACCCGGACATGAGCTCCCGCACCTGGACTCGAACCAGGAACCTACCGGTTAACAGCCGGTTGCTCTGCCAATTGAGCTATGCGGGAAGGGCCGGGCGAATCGGCCAGCCTGGCGGCGCCCAGGCTATCTCAAGGTGTCGCCGAACACTGCCAGGGTATGCAGCCCTTCGTCAGTCACGTTCGACCAGCCAACGGAGCAGAAATGCGCACCAAGGCCACCTTCCTCGCCGGCTTCGCGACCGGCTACGTGCTAGGGGCGCGCGCCGGCCGCGCTCGCTACGAGCAGATCCGGCAGGCAGCCCGCGCCTTCGCCAGCAACCCGGCGGTGCAGAGCACCACCACTGCCCTGCAGCACCAGGCCACAGACGTGCTGGTGACCGCCAAGGACAAGGCGACGACGAGCCTCGGGTCCACCCTGCACGATAAGCGGCCCTCCTGGCTCGGGGGTGCAGACGACACCACCTCCTGGGCGGGGTCCACTCCCACGGGCGCCTCCTTCGCAGAATCGCCCCCTGCCGGCAGCAACGGCCGCCTCGCCTGAGCTGACTTCGACGGGAGGACAACCACCTCGTGCCACGACTGCGCCGGGTCGACTGCGCTGCGCCCGGCATCCGACGGGTCCGGCGTGGGCGAGGTTTCAGCTATGAGTGGGCCGACGGCCGCAAGGTCACCGAGGCCGACGTGCTCGAGCGGATCGCCGGACTAGTCCTCCCTCCGGCGTGGAGCGACGTCTGGATCTGCGCGCACCCGCGCGGCCACATCCAGGCCATCGGCACAGACGCGGCGGGCCGTAGGCAGTACCGGTACCACGACGAGTGGCGCGTCCAACGCGACGCCGAGAAGCATGAACGGGTCCTGACCTTCGCCCGCCGGCTCCCGGCCGCAAGGGCCCAGGTCAGCGCTCACCTGGCCCAGCGCGGCCTGACCCGACAGCGAGTGCTCGCGGCCGCCTTTCGACTGTTGGACCTGGGTTTCTTCCGCGTGGGTGGTGAGGGCTACGCCGAAGCCAACGGCACGTACGGCCTGGCCACCATGCGGCGCGAGCACGTGACCGTGACCGGTGGCTTCGTCGTGTTCGACTACATCGCGAAGAGTGGCAAGCAGAGGGTGCAGGGCTTCGTCGACGACGACGTCCGCAAGGTCGTCACCGCACTGCTCAAGCGGAACGACGCGAGCCGCGAGCTGCTCGCCTACAGGGACCGTACGGGTTGGCACGACGTCACCAGTGCCGACATCAACGCCTACCTCAAGGAGGTGATCGGCGAGGAGGTCAGCGCGAAGGACTTTCGTACGTGGCACGCAACCGTGCTGACCGCCGTCGGCCTCGCCGTATCGACGCGAGCCCCCACATCGGCTACGGGGCGGAAGCGGGCGGTCACCCGTGTCGTCAAGGAGGTGGCGGACTACCTCGGCAACACCCCGGCCGTGTGCCGGTCGTCCTACATCGACCCGCGGATTCTCGACCTCTACGACGACGGCACGACCATCGTCGGGTCGCTTGACCGGCTCGGCGCTGACGCGGACCTGGGACAGCCTGCGACGCACGGGCAGGTCGAGGCTGCTGTGCTCCGGTTGCTGCGCCAACCAGCGAAGGCCAGCAGCAGGCGACTTTCCACGCCGAGACCAAAGATCGCGCAAGCCCGCCGAGCAGCCTGACCGGCTACTGGTTCAACTCGGCGCGCAGCCGCTGCACCGTCTCCTCGGCTGCGCTACGTACGTCGTCGGCCGCCAGGTCCACACCCGCGTCGGGCACCACCTGCCACACGAGTGGACCGTCGACGCCGCGGCGGCCCACGATGCGCACTCCGCCTGCACCTGGCACAGCCACCCTGGTCGTGACCACGATGCTGGCCATCACCCGTTCGTGGACGGTCTCGGGCAACCGTCCCGGCTCTTCCAGTCGCACCTGGATCGTCCCGAACGCACCGGGCACGGGGTCGAGCACCAGTACCTGCTCCGACGGAAGCCACTGCGCATGCGCCACATCGACCCACGGCACCCTGAGGCCTTCACCGACGAGGGCCTGGTCCGTACCGACCAGCCACCGACCGTCGACCTGGCGCCCGGCAGCCAGGACGCGTTCACCGGGGCTCAGGCCGAGCTGAGCGCGAGCATTGTCGGGCAGCCGGCCCCGGCGGCGCCACAATTGCATGTCGCCGAGACTACGGAGGTGCGACTCGCTTAAGTCGCCAGGTAGTCGCGCAGCTGCGCCGAGAGGTGCGGATGGCGGAGCTTGGCCAGGCTTTTTGCCTCGATCTGGCGCACCCGTTCCCGGGTCACGCCGAACGCCCGGCCGACCTCCTCCAAGGTGCGGGGCTCACCGTCGGTGAGGCCGTACCGCATCCGCACAACCTCCCGCTCCCGCTCCCCGAGGTGGTTGAGCACATCCTCGACGTGGCTGGCGAGCAGGCCGGCCGTGACCAGCTCGGGTGGCGAAAGAGACTCGCTGTCCTCAATGAGGTCCCCCAGCTCAGAGCCGTCCTCCTCGCCTACCGGTGAGTGCAGGGACACCGGCTCCATCGCCAGGCGCCGGATCTCGACCACACGCTCAACCGGAAGGTCGACCATCGCGGCGATCTCGTCGGGAGTCGGATCGCGCCCGAGGGTCTGCACCAGCGAACGCTGGCTGCGCAGGATCCGGTTAACGGTCTCCACCATGTGCACGGGGATGCGGATGGTGCGCGCCTGGTCGGCGACTGCTCGAGACACCGCCTGACGGATCCACCAGGAGGCGTACGTGGAGAACTTGAAGCCGCGGGCGTAGTCGAACTTCTCCACCGCTCGGATCAGGCCCAGGTTCCCCTCCTGGATCAGGTCGAGGAACGGCAGCCCGCGCCCGGCGTAGCGCTTGGCGATCGAGACGACCAGGCGCAGGTTGGACTCGATCAGCCGGCTCTTGGCGCGGTCACCGTCGGCTACTACGGCGAGCAGTTCCCGCCCGAGCTCGGCTGAGGCGTCGCCTAACGTCTCGAGCCGTTCGGAGGCGAAGACCCCGGCCTCGACCCGCTTGGCCAGGTCTACCTCGTCCGCCGCGGTCAGCAACGGCACCCGCCCGATCTCGCGCAGGTAGACCCGGACCAGGTCCGTCGACGCGGCCGCCAGGTCGTCCAGGGCCGGCTGCTCGTCGACCGCCTCGGCCTCAAGCTCCTCCGGTGTGGGCTCGTCCGCCACGACCTCGACGCCGGCTTCGGCGAGGCGGCGAACGATGTCGTCGACGCTCTCGGGCTCGAGACCGGCGGCGGTCGCCTCCGAGGCCACCGCCTGCGCCGGGATCAGCCCGCTGCCGACGCCCTGGGCCCGCAGCCGCTCGACTGTGCTGTCGACGGCGTCCGGCAGGACGAGGACATCCTCCACGGGGCTCAGTCTGCTCCCCGGAGGCGGGGAGCGCAGCAGATTACGGAGTCGACCAGCGCCTGCGCTCTTGGGGCTGCCTCAGAGGGTGCCGATGGCCCGTTCCCGAAGTCCTCGGCGGTGCGCCTCGAGCGCCACCAGCTCCCCGAAGAGGCGGTTGTAGTCACTGACCTGCTCGACGGGATTGATGCGCTGCAGACGGGACTTGAGAGCGGTGATGCGCCGGGTCGTGGCCAGCTCCTCGAGCCGAGCCAGCACTTCGGTGGCATAGCGGGCCAGTGCCGTGTCGCTGGAGGCGAGGGGCTCGACCGCCAGCTCACGGGCCAGCCGCCGGACGCTGTCGTCGGCCGCGGCGTCGTCGACCTTCTCCACCCACGTGGGACCGCCGGCCCCCGCCGC
>JACCUZ010000130.1 GCA_013698395.1 Sporichthyaceae bacterium | reverse complement strand
GTGCAGGACCCGGCCCATGGCTGCGGTCATGTCGGCGTTGGTCAGCGGCTGGGGGGCAGCGACGTTCACCGGCCCGGAGAGGTCCTCCCGGTCGGCGAGGAACCGCACGGCCCGGACGTAGTCGGAGAGCGTCACCCAACTCCACCACTGCCGGCCCGACCCGAGCCGGCCACCAATGCCCAGACGGAAGATCGGCAGGAGGCGGCGACCGTAGGCGCCGCGCTTCGCGGAGAGAACGACAGCGGTACGCAGGTTCACCACCCGGCTGCCCGCCTGGTGCGCGGGGAACGCGGCCGCTTCCCAGCGCTGGGCAATCTCTGAGATGTACGTCGTCCCGGCCGGGGCCGACTCGTCCACGACGGTGTCCCCGGGATTGCCGTAGTAGCCCACCCCGGAGGCCGACAGCAGGGTCGGGACGCCGGCTTCTGCGACCGCCCGGGCGATGGTGGTGGTGCCCTGGACCCGACTGTCCATCACGGCGCGCCGGTGGTGCGGCGTCCACGGCCGGCCGAGCCCTGCTCCCGCGAGGTGCACGACGACGCCAGCCCCGCGTACGGCGTCGGTGTCGACTCTTCCTCGCGCCGGGTCCCACTGCGCCTCGTCAGGGGCCGAGGGCGCGCGGCGCACGAGGCGTAGGACGTCGTGACCGTCAGCGCGCCAGGACCGGGCCAGGGCGGGGCCGAGCAGCCCGGAGGCCCCGGTGAGAATGACCTTCACCGTCTCAGTGCTCAGAGCCCCAGGTCGGACTCGAACGCACCCTCCTCAAGGCGCGACTTGACCGTGACGAGGAACCGAGCCCCGTCGGCCCCGTCGACGAGTCGGTGGTCGTAGGACAGCGCCAGGTAGCACATGGAGCGGACGGCGATGGTCTCGCCGAGGTCCGCGTCATCGACGACGACCGCCCGCTTGACCACCGCTCCGGTGCCCAGGATCCCGACCTGCGGCTGGTTGATGATCGGTGTGTCGAAGAGGGCTCCGCGGCTCCCGGTGTTGGTCAGGGTGAACGTGCCGTCGGTCAGCTCGTCCGGGGTGATCTTGTTGTTCCGGGTACGGGCCGCGAGGTCCGCGATCTTGCGGGACAGGCCGGCGATGTTGAGGTCGCCGGCGTTTCGCAGGACGGGCACGAGCAGGCCGCGCTCGGTGTCGACGGCGATCCCCAGATGCTCGGCGTCGTAGTAGGTGATCTCGCCCTTGTCGATGTCGATCTTGGCGTTGAGGACCGGGTGCACCTTGAGCGCCTCGACCGACGCCTTGGCCAGGAACGGCAGGAACGACAGCTTGACGCCCTCGCGGGCCTCGAAGTCGGCCTTGGCCCGCGAGCGCAGCCGGGCGACCCGAGTGAGGTCGACCTCTACAACGCTGGTCAGCTGCGCGGAAGTCTGCAGTGACTCGACCATGCGCTTTGCGATGACCGTCCGCAGCCGCGACATCTTCTCGGTGGTCCCGCGCAACGGCGAGGGCGCGACCGGTTGCGTAGCCCCAGTCAAGGCCGCCGGTGCCGCCGCCGCAGCCGGCGCCTGCTGAGCCTCACGTGCTGTCGCCGCCGCCTCGAGGACGTCCTGCTTGCGGATCCGGCCGCCCACCCCCGTCCCGCGCAGGCCGGAGAGGTCCACCCCGTGCTCGGAGGCCAGCTTGCGGACGAGCGGCGTGACGTAGGTGGGACCAGCGTCATCGCCGGATTCACCGGTCGGAGCCTGCTGCTCCTGCTGGGTGACGCCTGGCGCCGAGCTCTGCGCTGGCTGTGCCGGCGCTGGCGCGACCTGCTGTTGTACTTGAGCCGGTTGCTGAGCTTCGGACTGCGGCTCCCGCGGTGGCGCCTGCTCCTGCTCCGGCTGCTGGTCGGGCTGGGCCTGCTGAGCCTGCTCCGGCTGCTGCGCGTCCGGCTGCTGCGCGTCCGGCTGCTGCTCCTCTTGCTGCGGGGGCGCCTCCCGCTGATGCTTGCCGCCGGTCGCACCGCCGATGACGGCGAGTTCGGCGCCTACCGGGACGGTCTCGTCCTCGGCGACGAGGATGCGCTGGAGAACTCCGGAGGCGGGGGAGGGGATCTCGGTGTCGACCTTGTCGGTGGAGACCTCGAGGAGTGCCTCGTCGGCCTCGACCTGCTCGCCCTCCTGCTTGAGCCAGCGGGTGACGGTGCCCTCGGTCACGCTCTCGCCCAGGGCGGGCAGAGTTACTTCAGTCGGCATAGTGCGCTCAGCCTACGACCCCTCTCTACCGGTGCACCGGAAGCGGCCTACCCGTGCACGTGCAGCGGCTTGCCCGCCAGTGCGAGGTGCGCCTCGCCGAGCGCTTCGTCCTGTGTCGGGTGCATGTGCACCAGTGACGCGACGTCAGCCGGGAACGCCTGCCAGTTGTAGATCAGCTGCGCCTCCCCGATCAGCTCACCAACGCGGGCACCCACCATGTGGACTCCAACGACCGGGCCGTCCTTCTCCCGCACGAGCTTCACGAAGCCCTGGGTCTTCAAAATCTGGCTCTTGCCGTTGCCGCCGAGGTCGTAGGTCAGCGTCTCGATGCCGTCAGCGCCGTACCGCTCAGCGGCGAGCGGCTCGCTCAGGCCGACTGACGCGACCTCGGGGTCGCAGTAGGTGACGCGCGGAATGCCGGTCTCGTCGATCACGGGCGGCTGCAGTCCGGCGATGTCCTCGGCCACGAAAATCCCGTGGGCGAAGCTTCGATGGGCTAGCTG
>JACCUZ010000124.1 GCA_013698395.1 Sporichthyaceae bacterium | reverse complement strand
GGTGAAGTAGGGGTCGAAGCGCAGCCCGGTGAGCTGTCGTACGCGGTCCTCGTGCCCTTGCTCGCGTAGCCGGTCGCAGAGCGAAGCGGAGCGACGGTCCTGCCAAACGACGGCGCGTCGTGGTGCCGCGAGGGTGGTCCGGTCCCAGAGGACAGCGGTCTCGCGCTGGTTGGTGATGCCGACGGCTGTGACCCGCTGGCCGTCCAGCGCCCGCCGGCAGGCCGACAACGTGGCCTGCCAGATCTCCTCCGGCCCGTGCTCGACCCAACCTGGCCGGGGGAAGTGCTGGGAGAACTCCTCGTACCCGCGGGAGACCACCTGCGCGTTCTCGTCGACGACCAGCGCCGTGACGCCAGTCGTTCCGGCGTCGATCGCCAGGACGCTCATGCTCTTGACCGCCGCAGACCCGCTGCCCCGCGTACCTGTCCGACGGTTGAGAAGGTCATGAGGCGGACCCTAGCCGGGGTCGTAGGGTCCTCCGCATGCGAATCGGAGTGCTCACCGGTGGTGGCGACTGTCCCGGTCTTAACGCGGTCATCCGCGCGGTGGTGCGCAAGGGGGTGACGGCCTACGGGCACGAGTTCGTCGGCTTCCGGGACGGGTGGCGCGGGCCGATCGAGGGCATTACGCGGCGGCTGGACGTTGAGGCGGTGCGCGGCATCCTGCCCCGCGGCGGGACCATCCTCGGGTCGTCGCGGACCAACCCGTTCAATATCGAGGGCGGCGTCGAGCGTATCGAGGGCAACCTCAAGGACCTCGGGGTTGACGCCCTCATCGCGATCGGGGGAGAGGACACACTCGGTGTCGCGACCCGGTTGCATGAGCACGGGGTCCAGGTCGTGGGCGTGCCGAAGACCATCGACAACGACCTGAACGCGACCGACTACACGTTCGGCTTCGACACGGCGGTCAACGTTGCGATGGAGGCGATCGACCGGCTGCACACCACCGCCGAGTCGCATCACCGTGCGCTCATCGTCGAGGTGATGGGTCGCCACGCCGGCTGGATCGCGCTGCACGCCGGGATGGCCGGCGGCGCCAACGTCATCCTGATCCCCGAGGTGCCCTTCGACATCGAGAAGGTGTGCTACTACGTCGAGTCGCGGTTCGAGAGCCACTACTCGCCGATCCTGGTGGTGAGCGAGGGGGCGACACCAGCTGAAGGGTCGATGACGTTGGCGGACGGCGAGCTCGACGCGTTCGGGCACGTCCGGCTCGGCGGCATCGGCACGGTGCTGGAGAAGGAGATCGAGAAGCGCACCGGCAAGGAGGCCCGCACGACGGTCCTCGGACACATCCAGCGGGGCGGTACGCCGACTGCACGGGACCGCTGGCTCGCGACGCGCTTCGGCTTGCACGCGATCGACGCGGTCGCGGCCGGCGACTGGGGCACGATGGTCGCTCTGCGCGGCACCGAGATCGAGCGGGTACCGCTGGGTGACGCAACCACGGTGCTCAAGCTGGTCGACCCGCACCTCTACGCCGAGGCCGAGGTCTTCTTCGGCTGAGGTGAGCCGGGCCGGGTGCGCCGCAATGACCACGTATACGTGGTCAACGCCGTGAGGGTGGAGGCCGCAGGACGGCGGGGGCCCGGGGCGGCTGCGCGCCCCGCCCCGGGCCCCACGTTCTCCCCTGCCGGAGGAGTCCTCGACGGTCGCTGCTCAACCCCGCGGGCACGGCAGGACCGTTCACCCTGCGCAAACGAGGACACGGCGATGCGGTCACGGCTGCGGACCCATTTCCTCCGCCCTCTTCGCCGTACTCTGGGCCGGGTGACCGACCGCCCTGCTGCGCAGCAGCCAGACTGGCCTGACGCGGCAGTCGTGGCCGAGGTGGTCAGCGAGCTGCGGACGCTGCCGCCACTGGTGTTCGCCGGTGAGTGCGACGCCCTGAAGGAGCGGCTCGGTGCCGTGGCCCGCGGAGAGGCGTTCCTGCTGCAGGGCGGTGACTGTGCCGAGACCTTCGCCGCCTCGACCGCTGACGGCATTCGCAACACGATCAAGACGCTCCTGCAGATGGCCGTTGTGCTGACCTACGGGGCCCGCGTCCCGGTAGTGAAGGTGGGCCGGATCGCGGGCCAGTTCGCCAAACCGCGCAGCTCGGGGATGGAGACTCGCGACGGCGTCAGCCTTCCGTCATACCGCGGTGATGCCGTCAACGGTTTCGACTTCACGCCCGAGTCACGCATCCCCGACCCGCGTCGGCTGCTGCGGGTCTACAACACCTCCGCGGCAACGCTGAACCTCGTGCGGGCATTCACCCAGGGTGGTCTGGCCGACCTGCGCCAGGTGCATGCCTGGAACCAGGGTTTCGTACGCGGGAACGGCGCCCATCAGCGGTACGAGGCCATGGCCCGTGACATCGACCGGGCGCTGGCCTTCATGCACGCGTGCGGGGTCGACCCGGAGGCGTTCCGTACCGTCGACTTCTACTCCTCGCACGAGGCGCTGCTGCTGGACTACGAGCGCGCGCTGACCCGCACCGACTCCCGGACCGGTCTGCCCTACGACACGTCTGCGCACCTGGTGTGGGTGGGGGAGCGGACCCGCGACCTCGACGGCGCGCACATCGAGTTCGCGGCGGGCATCAGCAACCCCGTCGCCGTGAAGCTCGGCCCGACGACAACGCCGGACGAGGCCCTCGCCCTGATCGAGCGGCTCAACCCGCTGCGCGAGCCGGGGCGCCTGACCTTCGTCTCGCGGATGGGCTCGACGAAAGTGCGCGACGCGCTGCCCGCGCTGGTGGACAAGGTCACCGCGAGCGGCGCACTCGTCGGCTGGGTCTGCGACCCGATGCACGGCAACACGTTCGAGGCACCGGATGGTCGCAAGACGCGTCGCTTCGACGACGTGATCGACGAGGTGCTCGGCTTCTTCGAGGTGCATCGGGCGCTGGGCACGCACCCCGGTGGACTCCACATGGAGCTCACCGGAGATGACGTGACGGAGTGCCTTGGTGGTTCTGGCGGCATCGGCGAGAGCGACCTGCCGATCCGATATCAGACCGCATGCGACCCGCGGCTGAACCATCAGCAGTCACTGGAACTCGCGTTTCTCGTCGCCGAGATGCTTGCCAGCCATTCGGATCAATAGATCGCGCAACGTGGCTGCCGCACCACGCTAGGTAACGGCACTCGCACATCGGTGTAAATCGTGCTTCAGTGGCGAAGTCAAGGATCGCCGCGAGCGCGGCAGGCGGCCGCCTGCGCGCCCGTCGCTTGACTCCGGGGGCTGCTTTGCCGTTCTGGAAAAGGGATCGGCGACGCGACGGTTCGCACGACGAGCCGGTCGCGGACGAGGCGCGCACCATCGACCTGCGAGACCGCCTCGCCGCGCGGGTGCGACCTGCCGGCGAGGATGCCGGGACTGCGAGTCCTGCTCGTCGCGGCGCGCCCCCTGCCGGTGCCGTACCTGCCCCAGGTGGGTCGCGGCCACGGGGGCAGGCCAAGCAGTCACGAAGCCAGGACGAGCAGTTCGCCAGCTGGTTCCTCGCCCTACGGGAGCAACCGCCGACGCCGGCGGCGCCTCCCTTCCGCAGGCCGGCGGAGGCGCCGAACTCACCTTCGCGTACGACGCTCGCCGACCGGCTCGCGGCAGCGAGACTGGACCGTCAGGCGCCGGCGTGGCGGCGAACCCCGGTGCATGACACGACGAAGGTCCACGACACGAGCAAGGTCCACGACACCAGCAAGGTGCACGATACGAGCAAGGTGCTGGGGTCGGCGACGCCGGACCGCCCGTCGACTGCGGTGCCGCCGGCGGTTCCTGCCCGATCACGGCCGATGCCCCGTCCCGCAGCGGTGACTCGGCCGACCGAGCAGGTGCGTCGGCCAGCCGCACCAACTCGGGTCCAGCCGACCGAGCAGCCGCGTCGACC
>JACCUZ010000118.1 GCA_013698395.1 Sporichthyaceae bacterium | reverse complement strand
GTGCGGCAACCACGCCGGTGAGGCCATCGGCATCGCGCGGCTCGATGCCGAGGGTGTCCAAGCGGCCACTCACCGCAGTGTCGACGATCTCGAGCAACCACATGACGCCGATCAGCACCGCAACGGGGACGATCGACTTTCGCGCGAGGCCGCGGGCGCGGTTCGCCACCCAACTGCTCGTCACAGCGCGGAGCCTAACCGGCGAGCGGCAGAGCGCCCCGCCACTGGCTGTCCCCCGTTGTCAGCGGCGGGGCGTAGGCGTGATCGTACGCACCTGCACAATCGCGTGGGACGAGATGCCGGTTCCCTGCACCCGCGGGGCAAGGGGAGCAGACTCGATCCGCGACGGTCAGGCGCGTGCTCGCGTTCGCGCTTGGCTGGCTGGACGGCGTCCAACCGCTGGATCCCCCGGAACGCTGGGGTCGGGCCCGGCTCGCCCAGGCAGGCCCTGGCATGATCATCAACGGCTCGTTGCACCGTCGGCCAAGACACACCGTGGGCGCGGGCCACCTCGTCGACACACTGGTTCTCCACCACCGCCGCCACGCACGAGCGCCTCAATCGTAAGGTCGTGCGCCGGCCCGCCGGGACCTCACCGATGGACTCGGTGAAGCTGTGCCGAGCACACCTCGCCTCCGCGCACCGCCAGCGTCGCTTGTGCCACCGGACCTCGAGTGGATCTTCCCCGTAGGGCAGGTCCTTCGGCGCGGTCGTCACGTGCCCGTTCACCGAGGTCGAGAACACCCCGCACGACGGGCACGCCGCGGCCTGCTCGTCCGCGCTCACCACGTGCACTATCCGCACGCCGTCACCGCCACGTTGAACGGCAAGACCGAGCAACTTCGAACTATCGTCAGCCCACTCACCGCAGGCGCGCCTCCCAACGTTGCCCGGTCAAGATCGAAGAGCCCCTTTGGGTGCGTTTCCGCCGGCGGCGCCCGAAACGGCGCCATGAAGTCAGTACCGGTCGGCTACCTACACCGCGTGTGGGACCGGGCCGGGGACGACGTCGTGCTCGTCGACGACGACTACACCTCTGCGGTCGACATCGGGCTGGCCACCGGCCGCGACGCTCGCCCCGCTCAGCGCGCGAGCACCCAACCGAGGTGGCGGGCCGAGACGACGAGCGGCCCGATCCGCGTCATCTGGCGGGCGAAGCGCACGGCTGGTCCGTGGAGCACGAGCAGATACGCCACGACGGTGAAGAGCGTGCCGAGAGTCATCCGGCCGTCCTGAGCGGCCTGCACACCGATGCCGAGCACGACAGCGGCGGTGGCGGCCAGCACGATGTGGACGACCCATGTCGTCGCGCCCTCCCACCGCGTCATCCCGATGTCGGCGGCGCCGCTGTCGGCGTCGAGGTCACGGAGCGCGGCGAGTCCCGCCGAGCCGTCGTTCGTGCGGGAGTCGGCGACGAGGCGATGGACCGACGCGGCCAGCGCGGTCTCCTGCTCCCGGTGCTCCGCCGCCACCGCGGCGACCCGGGTGGCGCCGAGCACGGCAACGAGGGCGATTGCCGCGGCTCCGGCGAGCTGGACGAGCGCGAGCCGCACGTCGACGAAGGTCAGCGCGACGCAGACGCCCACCACGAGCAGTCCGTTCACCGTGATGTGGTTGAGGACGCCCTTGAGCCCCTGTTTCACCCGGGCGCTGTCTCCCATGACCTCAGCGGTGCGGTCCACCGTGCCGCCTCCGGGGAGCGCCGCCACCTGGATCAGCGCGCGGTCCCTGGCATCGCTGATCGACCGCCCCGCGAACTGCGCGAACGCCAGCCGTTGATGGTGCTCGGCCAGGCCCGCCACGAGTGCCAACGACACGAACGCGGCCGACAGCAATGCCACCGCGCTCGACGGCACGGGCACGTCGGGCGACGACGCGGAGCGATCCACGACCTGGGTCAGCGGTAAGGGCAGCGCGAGGCGCGCCGCCACGAGCAGCCCGGTGAAGAGCAGCCCGCGACCGAGCTTGCCGCGGTGGCGACGCCCGTACGGGAGCAGTCCGCGGCGCAGGGGACGACCAGGCACTGTCGGCGATGCACCCGAGCGGACCCGCGGGTGACGGTGTCCTTCGTCTGCGGCGCGACGGTGGTGCCCGGGTCGAGGGAGTGAACGGTCGGGGCCGCGCAGGAGCGTCATCGCAGCGCGTCCCGAGCGAGCCGGACGAGCGCGGTCGTGGCCTCGGGCCAGCGTTGGTCCTGGAATCGGAACGGTACGGCAGCGCGACGCAGCAGGCAGGCCGCGAGATACCAGTCGAGATCCGGTGGACGTGACCCGTACCCCGCCACGAGGCTGTCGACAGCGGAGTGGGTGACTGGCTCGTCCCCGGGACGTCCGAACGCGATATGAGCGGCGAACGAGGCGAGGTCGTACGCCGGCGCGGCGGGGCCAATCCCGTCCAGGTCGAGCAGCGTGAGCCCCGAGGGGCTGTCGAGCAGCTGGCCGGCGTGGAAGTTCCCGTGGCTGGTCACCGGCGAACCGCCTCGTGGTCGCCGCACCGCCAGCTCAGACATCAAGGTGGCGACGTCGGGTCGCAGCTCGGGCAGCAGCTGACCGACGAACGCCCCGCGCACCGCAACCTTGGACAGGAGCCGCTTCGAGGTCGTCGCTGGCAGCTCCAGCGCCACGTCCGCGTGGAGGTCGGCGGCCAGCATTCCGGCCAGCTCGGACGACGCCGGCCACAGCGACGGCGCCCAGCCCTCTAGGAAGCCCTGCACCGTCGTCTGGCGCGCCTTCAGCACGCCGACGTACGGAGCCGTTCGTACGCGGGTCAGCGACATCGACGCCCGCAACCCGCGGCGGGCGTGGTCGAAGTCGGAGGGATCGCGATAGACCTTCAGGACGTACGGTCCGAACCGCAGCACGGCGCGGCGGCGCGGCCAGTAGCGCAACAGCTCCGGATGATCGCTGGTCTCGTCGGCGACGATCCCCTTCTTGGCCAGCCGGCCCGTCAGCCGGTCCGCGCTGTCACAGAGGATCGTGAGCCTGACGTCGAGTGGCAACCATTGCACGAGCGCGCCCACTTCGGGCAGGAAGCCGAACGGTTCCCGCGCCAACGCGCGGCCGGCGGCCCGGCGCGCGAGCTTGCGATTCGGGAGCCTCCGGCGTTTGCGCTCGAGCCCGGCCCCAGCGCGCGCGTAGGCCACGGCTGTGCTCCATCCTGCGGGTGTCAGCACGTCGTACTGGACGACGACGTTGTCACCGGGCTTGTAGCGGACCGAGTGCACCCGTAGGTCGTGGCAGGCCCCGTCGATCATGGTGCTGAGCAACGGCATCATCTCCGACGGGTCGAGCAGCCGCGTCAGGGCCGGCAGCCGTACGTCGGCCGGCGGACGCGGAGCGGGTCCGGGTGCCCGACCCGGCGCACCTCTGCTCCGAGCGATGGCGGCACGGAGGCCGGGCGAGGCGGCCGTGACCGCGATCTCACGTCCGCGCAGCAGCGCCTCCAGTCCCGGCAGCACCGCAGCCTCGTCGACGGGGTCGAGCACCGCCGTCGGGTTGTCGATCACCAGCGCCAGCGGGTCCTGCACCATCAACCGGGCCACGCCCAGCTGCAGCCGCTGCGCCGGAGTCAGGACGATGCCGCCGGCCCCGATCGGCGTGTGGTAGCC
>JACCUZ010000112.1 GCA_013698395.1 Sporichthyaceae bacterium | reverse complement strand
TTCGCGGCGCACTCGCTGGGCCCGATTCGGTCCGGCGACTCGGTGCCGAGCCCTGGGTGCATCTGAGGTTCGACGCTGACCGCGAGATTGACACCGGGGCGCTCTACGCCGCCTTGCACCAGCCATGGGACGCCGTATCGACCGGCGTGGGCGTGACCCCCGACGATGTCATGGGCGGTCTGGGGCTGTGGCTGGCGCTGCATGAACCGGACATCGGCCAGCTGTCCGCGCTCGGCGCAGCCGTCGGCCGCGGCCTCGTACCGGCCCTGGTTGCGTTCCCCGGGGTGGCGCTCACCACAGTGCTGATCGGGAAGGGGGCCCTCGCGGCGTTCGTCCGCCCCGACCCGTCGGGCGCACCCGCGGACCGATTTGACCTCAGGGTTCAGCCCTTCGGCCCCGAGGCTGACGAGCTCTCTCGCCGGTTGGCGGAGCACGTGCATGCCTGGGAGGCGCGCGGACGGCCCTCGACCGCGAACTCCGCATCGAGGCGTACCGCCGAACCGGGGCGGACGGTGACGAGACGCGGATCGTCATCGACACGCGTCACGCCCGGCTACTACTCGACTGGTCAACCCCCCAGCGTGACCGCTCACCCACCTACACGTCCTAGTCGATTGAGGCCTGACCTATCGCCTTCGGCTTCCCAGGCCGCAGACTGGGGCGATGCGCAGCCGCCTCGCAGTCGTCGCCCTTGACGCGCGTGACCCCAGCCGGGTAGCTGAGTTCTGGGCTGCCGCTCTTGGCTGGGATTCGTGGCCCGACCCGGAGGAAGGCGGCGTCAGCCTCGCACCCCCGGGGGCCTCGGGGCCATCAGGAGCGGCCGGCCCGTCCATCGACGTGATGCCCGTACCCGAGGGCAAGACCGTGAAGAACCGGCTTCACTTCGATCTGCGGGCAGACGGCAGCACGCAGGCCGAGGAGGTCGACCGGCTGCTGGGTCTTGGTGCCACCCGCGTTGACGTGGGGCAGAAGTCCGACGTCAGTTGGGTCGTGTTGGCCGACCCTGAGGGGAACGAGTTCTGTGTGCTGCAGCGGTCGGTCCAGGAGGTCGACGCCGCCGCGGTGTCGGGACCCTGACCGAAGTCTTCGCGCACGCCTGCGGGGACTCACCGCTTACCTCACGGAGACGTCCACGACCGGCGCGCAGGTGGTCGCGCCTGGCAGCCGCACCGCGGTGTGATGGGCGGCGATGAGTTCCGGGAGCCGGGTGGTCGCCGCCGGCGGGCGCAGCGGCGAGGGCATGCGGGGCCGGGCCGCTGCCACCGGAGGTCCGCAAGGGTATGGACTTCGCGGTGGGCGACTTGGCCAGGCGTGGGCGTTCAGTGGCCGCTCATCGACATCGCCGGACCGGCAGACAACACCGGCTCACCCCGGGGCTGACACGGTCAAGGGCGGTGCCGGCGTTCCGGTTGCGGACGCAGCTCGCGGTTCTCCGGGACATGCCAGCGACGGCTGCCCCACGGTTATGGCGTTGTCGATGCGGGGTGCCCGTCCGTCAGCCGGGCTGGGTATGTCGGTGGTTGCGTTGTGGTGTGCCGGTGGGGTCGATGCTCGGTGGCGGGGTTGAATTCGGGGATGCCGTCGGCGGCGGTCTGGATCGTCCAGTGGTCGCGGTGCACGACGGTGTGGTGGTGCCCGCACAGCAGCACCCCGTTGCCGGGGCTGGTCGGGCCGCCGTCGGCCCAGGACACGATGTGGTGGGCCTCGCACCACGCCGGCGCTAGGTGTCGTCTGCTACCGCTATTTAGAGACGAGACCCCCGGTCGCCGTGCCAGGGAACCGGGGGTCTCGTCTGCGGCGCTGGCGGGGTCTACGGCCCACCAAGGAGGAACCTCCCGCCATCGTTCCGGCACGGCCGGTGACGTTGACGCCGCTGCCTGAAGGGGTCGTAGTCGCCCGGCGTGGACCGGGCGCAGCACCGTCACCTGGTCACTGAGGTTCACGCCGCACGTCTACGGTGCACGTTGAGCACGCCTAGTTCGGCCAGCGACCAGCCGACGAACCCTCCCCGGTAGCCGACGCCGCCGACGTCGTAGCCCAGCTGCTCGGGGTTGCTCATCAGCCGGACCGTACGAGCAACTGCGCAATGCCATTGCGCAGTTCGGCTCCTGGCCCACCATCGTCGAGCGCGGGCGCGAGGTCGTTCCAGGAGTAGCGCGTGGTGAGCACCTGGAACGGCCGAGGGCGCGGGCGCGCTCCGACCAGTCTGTGAATCGGCATGAACGCCACTCTGTGAATCGACATGAACGCCACTCTGTGAATCGACATGAACCCACTACCGACCAGACCTCGTTCAGCTTCTCGGGCTGGT
>JACCUZ010000111.1 GCA_013698395.1 Sporichthyaceae bacterium | reverse complement strand
ACCCCGACCCGCCGACCGGCCTTCTCGGCGACCATCCCCTCGGCGACCAACCGCCAGAACGCCCTCCGCTGACAAAGCAAAGCCCTTGGACGACCCACCGACTTTCCACCTCAATCCATTGAGGTGTTGCGACGACCCCCTGAACCCAAGCCGCTTCAGCAGGCGTCGACGCCTAGCGCAGCGCGCATTGACCACGTATACGTGGTCAATGCCGCAGCCCCTGCCGTCGAGGTAGGGCGGATCGCGACCGCCGGGCGCCACCACCCGCCGATAGCCTTCAGGGATGGCTGTCGAGCTCACCCCGCACGACGAACCGTCCCGGCGGTCGCCCTCCACGCGGCCTCCGGAGAAGCACAAGGGTCCGGTGACCCTGCGCCGCCAACAGGTTGAGGCCACCACCACCGACCAGCACCTGCTCGACACCCGAGGGCCGAGCGACTGGGTGCACGCCGACCCATGGCGGGTGCTGCGCATCCAGTCCGAGTTCGTCGAGGGCTTTGGCGCCCTGGCCGAGCTCGGCCGTGCCGTCAGCGTGTTCGGTTCGGCGCGGGTGGACCGGGACGCGCCCGAGTACGCCCTCGGGGTGCAGGTCGGCCGGTTGCTCGCCGAGGCGGGCTACGCCGTCATCACCGGCGGGGGTCCGGGGGCGATGGAGGCAGCGAACAAGGGCGCCTGCGAGGCCGGCGGGGTCTCGGTCGGTCTGGGCATCGAGCTGCCGTTCGAGCAGGGGATGAACGACTGGGTCGACATCGGGGTCAACTTCCGTTACTTCTTCGCGCGCAAGACGATGTTCGTCAAGTACGCGCAGGGGTTCATCGTGCTGCCCGGCGGATTCGGCACCTTCGACGAGCTCTTCGAGGCACTCTGCCTCGTCCAGACGCGCAAGGTCACGTCCTTCCCCGTCGTGCTGGTGGGGCACGCCTACTGGGACGGCCTCGTCGACTGGCTGCGCGGCACCGTCCTGGTCGGCGGCAAGATCGCGGACAAGGACCTCGAGCTCTTCTCTGTGACGGACGACCCGGAGGAGGCCGTGCGCATCGTGCTGGACGTCGACCACTCCCAGCACGAGGCCGAGGAGGAGGCCGGAGAGGCAGCCGCCGCCGACGTTGCGCGTGCCGAGTCCTCCGGCGGTCCGGACGCGGGTCGGCGCAGCGGGTAGTGGCCGCTGTCTGCGTCTTCTGCTCGTCGAGCGTGCGAATCGAGCCGTCGTACGTCGAGCTGGCCGCTGACGTCGGGGCCGAGTTGGCCCGGCGCGGGCACGTGCTGGTCAGCGGCGGAGGAAGCGTGTCCTGCATGGGCGCCGTCGCTCGTGCCGCCCGTGCCGGCGGAGCGCGCACGATCGGGGTGATCCCCCAGGTGCTGCTGGAGCTGGAGGTCGCCGACCACGACGCCGACGAGCTGCTCGTCACACCCGACATGCGGGCGCGCAAGGCGGCGATGGATGCCCGCTCGGATGCGTTCCTGACGCTGCCCGGCGGTCTCGGGACCCTCGAGGAGCTGCTGGAGATCTGGGTGGCACGCACCCTGGCGATGCACGGGAAGCCGGTCGTGGTGCTCGACCCGGACGGGCTGTACGAGCCGCTGCGTGGGCAGGTCGACCTCCTCGTCGAGCGTGGCTTTGTCCGTCCCGCCGCCCGTGACGAGGTGAGCTGGGTGCACACCGTCGATGCCGCGTTCGCTGCCATCGAGCGAGGCCGCACCCCACTGGCGCGCACAGTGGCTCCAGACGAGATCCTGGAGGCGGAGCCCTAGGCGGAGCGTGGCACGATCGACTCGTGCCGCTCCTCATGCTGCTCCTGCTTCTCGCCGTCGTCGGGGCCATCGCCGTCGTGGCCGCCGGTTACGGCGGGTCGCTGGCGCCCGCGGTCCCTGACCGGTCCCCGCGCGGCCGGCTGCCCGCCGGGACGGTCGACCGCGCAGCCATCGACGGCCTGCGTTTCAGCGTGGGCCTGCGTGGCTACCGCATGGACGAGGTGGACGACGTCCTTGACCGGTTGGCGACCGAGCTCGAGGCACGGGACGCGCTCATCGCCGAGCTCGAGCAGCAGCGCACGTCGCGGGAGGTGTGACCGGTGGCCGAGCTGGTCGTCAGCCAGGTCGTCGGTGCGCCCGCGCAGCGGGTCTGGGACGTGCTCACCGACTGGTCCGTGCACCACGAGTGGATGCTCTTCACCAGGGCCGAGGGTGGTCGGGGAGAAGGCGAGTCGGTGGCTGCGTTCACCGGCATCGGCCCGATCGGTTTCCTCGACACCATGACCATCACCGTCTGGGAACCACCCCAACGAGCGGTGGTCCGGCACACCGGCCGGGTGGTGCGGGGCTCCGGTTCGTTCGAGGTGCAGGCCCTGGGGCAGCAGCGTTCCCGGGTCGTGTGGTCGGAGTGGGTGCAGCTGCCCTTCGGGCTTCTCGGCAGGCTCGGATGGCCGCTCGCGAGGATCGTGGTCAGGGCGGGCGTCCAGGTGTCGCTGCGGCGTTTCGCGCGGTACGTCGAGAGCGGGCGTGGCCGATGACTACCCCGACGTCCGGGACGTGACCGGAGCCGTTCCCGGGCCGGACGGGTCGCCGCGCTGCCCGTGGGGGCTCGGTCCGCCGGTCTACACCGCCTACCACGACCAGGAGTGGGGCCGGCCGCTGCATGGGGAGGCGGCGCTGTTCGAGCGCATCTCGCTGGAGGCGTTCCAGGCGGGGCTTTCGTGGTTGACGATCCTGCGCAAGCGCGACGCCTTCCGGGCGGCCTTCGGCGGATTCGATCCCCAGGTCGTCGCCGGCTTCGACGCCGACGACGAGGCACGGTTGCTCGCCGACGCAGGCATCGTGCGCAACCGCGCCAAGGTGTCCGCGACGATCGCCAACGCCCGTGCGGTGCTCGCGCTGCCTGAGCCGCTCTCCGACCTGCTCTGGTCCTTCGCACCGACCGAGCCGGGTCCGGTGCCTCGTACCTTGGCCGAGGTCCCCGCGGTCACCCCGGCGTCGACCGCGATGGCGAAGACGCTACGCGCCAGAGGTTTCCGTTTCGTCGGTCCGACCACCGCCTATGCGCTGATGCAGGCCGCCGGGATGGTCAACGACCACGTCGCGGGTTGTGCCTACCGCGACTGCGGCCCGGCCGGCGGCGGCTAGCGCCCCCGGAACTGCGGCCGTTCCTTGGCCAGGAACGAGCGGACCGCCGAGCGATGGTCCTCGGTGGCGCCCGTGAGCTCCATCATCTGGTGCTCGAAGGCCAGCGACGCAGCCAGGTCATGCCCGGCCGACTGGGCGATCGCCCGCCGAATCGCGCCGTAGGCCACCGTCGGCCCCGCGGCCAGCCGGACCGCGAGCGCACGCGTGTGGCCGGCCACGTCGTCAGGGGCAACCACTTCGGTGACCAGCCCGATCTCGAGTGCCTCCGTGGCCGTCAACGTCGGAGTGAGCATCAGCAGCTCCTTCGCCTTCGCGGTGCCGACCAGCCGGGGGAGTGACCATGACGACCCCGAGTCGGCGGACAGGCCGACGGCCGAGAACGCCATGGTGAACTTCGCCGCCGCCGACGCGATGCGGAAGTCGCAGGCGAAGCAGAACGCGGCACCCGCGCCGGCGGCGACCCCGTTCACCGCGGCGACGACCGGCTTCGGCATGGTCGCGAGAAGCGCTGCGATCGGTGTGTAGTGCTCGGGCACTGTGGACCAGACTGCCGCGGGGTCGGTCTCGAGGTTCTCGGCGTGCTGGGCGAGGTCCTGCCCGACGCAGAAGGCGCGTCCGCTCCCGGTAAGCACGACGGCCCGTACCGCGGGATCCTCCGCCGCCGAGCGCAGGGTGTCGCGCAGCGCGGTCTTCAACGCCGTGTCGAGCGCGTTCATCGCCTCGGGACGGTTCAGGGTGACGGTGGCGACGGCGTCGGCCAGGTCGTACTGCACCACGTCGGTCACGGGGCTCCTGTCAGCGTGCGCTCCACGAACCGGGTCGCCGCCGGCCGCAGCCGCTCGCTCTGCGTGTCGAAGAACTCAGCGGCCCGGACGCCCGGCCAGTCCTCGGGCAGCAGCCGACGGGGAAGGCCGGGGTCGAGGAACAGGAACTTGCGCCACTCGTGGACGAGCAGCGAGCGCGTGGCGAACGCCTGTTCCTCGTTGGCGGCCGGACCGGCTCCGGACACGAGCAGCTGCGCGGCGTCGAGCCAGCTCGCATAGAACCGGCCGAGCTCTTCCACGTCCCAGGCTCGCCGGACCAGCTCGAGAGAGTTCCCCTCGTGACGCGCCACGAACCGCTCGGCCGGTACGCCCTCGACCTCGAGCAGCGCATCGATCTCCGCCGACCAGCGGGGGCCAAGCCAGGTGGAGTCGTCGAGCTGGGCCAGGCCGAGGAAGGTCATGCCGGCACGGAGCCGGTCACGTTTGGCGCGCTCCGCCGGCAGAGACGTGACGGCGAGGTGCCAGGTGCCGTCCCACTCCGGCGCGGCGGTGCGGTAGATGCGCGCCGCCGAGTCGTCGAGCCGGCGAACGGCCCGGTCGGTCAACGCATAGCCCGGCCCGCCGGGAAGGCGTACCGGTTCCAACCACCCTTGCCGGACCATCCGCGAGACCGCAGTGCGCACGGCGGGCGGGGCCACGCCCAACGGTGCCAGCAGCCGGACCAGCGCTGCGACCGGTGCCCGTCCACCACGCTGCCGAAGATGGTCACCGTAGAGGTCGAACAGGGCTGAACGGGCGTTCACGGCTGGCTCATCTCGCTGTCGTTTTCACCCGGCGGGTGGTTTGGCGGATAATGCACCAACACACACGCCGTGTCGACGTACCCGTTCTGTTCTGGAACGGCAGCGTCGTGGGCGTGGTCGAAACCGAAGGGAGCCAGCATGGCGGCCATGAAGCCGCGAACGGGTGACGGTCCGCTCGAGGTCACCAAGGAGGGGCGAGGCATCGTCATGCGCGTCCCGCTGGAGGGCGGCGGGCGACTCGTCGTCGAGCTGTCGGCGGACGAGGCCGGCGCGCTCGGGGACGCTTTGAAATCCGCGGTCGGCTGACCCACCGCCTGGCGTATGGCCGGCCCCGGCC
>JACCUZ010000107.1 GCA_013698395.1 Sporichthyaceae bacterium | reverse complement strand
GCTCGAGGAGGGAGACTTCGCGAGCGCTGACCTGGAGATCGCCGCCTTCGACCGGCTGGCCCGGCGCACCCGCCAGCCCGGCCACCTCTGGTACCCGCCGCTGTGGCGGGGCATGCGCGGCCTGCTGGCCGGGAGGGAGGCCGACGCGGAGGCGTATGCCGACGAGGTGGAGGGCATCGGGCGGCAGGCACAGAGCAGCAACGCCTACATCCTCGCCACCACTTTGCGCTTCGCGGCTCGGTGGGGTCGGCCCGACGGGCTCGCCGAGCTGCTGCCGGCCCTCGAGGAGTACGGCGCGGACGTCCCGCCCGACTACCCCCCGCTGCTCGTCACGGCTGCGTCGGTCTGGGCGTCCATCGGTGACAAGGACCGGGCCATGCGGTCCTACCGCCCGCTCGCGGAGCAGTCGTTCGCCTCGATACCCGAGGATGCAGAGTTCCTCAGCTGCCTGCTGGGCTGCACCGAGGCGGCCGTCCTGCTCGGCGACAGAGTCGGGGCCGAGGCCCTTCATGCCCTGCTCACTCCACACGCGAGCCGCTGGATCGTCGACGGCATCGGGGCCGCGTGCTGGGGCGTCGGTGCGGAGTGGCTGGCGCGGCTGGAGGATCTGCTCGGGCGACGGGTCGACGCCGACCGGCATCGCGGCGAGGCAGCGCAGGCCTACCAGGCCGCAGGAGCGGTCGGACCGCTGCGTCGCCTGACCGGCGCCGGCGCGCAGCCCGCAGGACGGCACGGCGAGCTGCGGCACGGAGCCGGAGGGTGGGTCGTCACCTGGGCCGGCGAGCAGACGGTCCTGCCGGACCTCAAGGGGATGCACGACCTGGCCACGTTGGTGGTCCGGCCCGGCACGCCGGTCCCGGCGCTCACGCTGCTCGCGGGGGCGGCGGGGGTGGCCATCGTCCCGGCGGGCGGAAGCGACGAGATCCTCGACGAGCAGGCCCGCTCGGCATATCGCGACCGACTCCGCGCCCTCGAGGACGAGATCGCCGACGCCACCGCGCGAGGGGATCTGGGCCGGGCGGAGCACCACCGGGACGAGCGGGACTTCCTCGTCCGTGAGCTCTCCGCGGCACTCGGGCTCGGCGGCCGGCCGCGACGGCTAGGGGACGAGAGCGACCGCGCCCGCAAGGCCGTCACCATGCGCCTGCGGGAGGTCATCATGCGGCTCGACGGTCCGATGCCGGCGCTCGCCCGGCACCTGCGTGCAGCGATGCGGACCGGTCGTGAGTGCTGCTACGACCCGGAGGAGCCGGTCAGCTGGTGGGTCGGCAGCCTTCCGCGCCCTGGCGACAGGTGGACGGGCTGACAGTGTCAGGGCGGACCTGACGCCTTGGTGGTGTCCATGCCCGACCGGGTGTGCGTTCCCATCCACTGGAGGAAGCCATGTCCACCAGCACCGTCGATCCCGCCGTCGCCGTCCCGACCCAGGTCGACGCGCAGGACCAGCAGGACCAGCAGGACCAGCAGGACCAGCAGGACCAGCAGGACCAGCAGGCCACGGAGGCGTTCGTCGGGCGCCTGTTCGAGGCCGCGATCGGCGCCCTGGATCTGTTCGCAATCGGCCTGGGTGACCGGCTCGGGCTCTACGCGGCTCTGCGCGAGCACGGCCCGCTGACCAGCAGCGGCCTCGCCGAGCACGCCGGAGTCGCCGAGCGCTACGCCCGCGAGTGGCTGGAGCAGCAGGCCGTGACCGACATCGTCACCGTCGACGACACCACGGCGGCCGCGACGGAGCGCCGTTACACCCTTCCGGACCACGTCGTGCCAGTGCTGCTCGAGCCGACCCACCCCGCGTACCTCGCACCCGTCGCGGCGCTGATCCCGCCGGTCGGGCAGGTGTTCGACCGGATCGTCGAGATCTACCGGACGGGGGAGGGGCTGGCGTGGTCGGACTACCCGACCGGGCTCATCGAGGCGCAGGCCGCCTTCAACCGGCCGGCTTTCACCCACGAGCTGGCCGGCTGGCTGGAGGCGGTCCCCGAGATCGAGGCCCGGCTGTCCTCCGGCGCCGCACGGGTCGCCGACCTCGCCTGCGGTGCGGGGTGGTCGACCCAGGCCATCGCGCGCCACTACCCGCACGCGGTTGTGCACGGCCTTGACATCGACGACACCTCGATCGTCCTCGCTCGGCAGAACGTGGCGGGCACGGACGTCGCTGATCGGGTCCACTTCGAGGTCTGCGACCTTGCGGAGCCGGCTGAGGCCGCCTACGACGTCGCCACGATGTTCGAGGCGCTGCACGATCTGAGCCACCCCGTGCAGGTGCTGTGCTCGGTCCACGAGTCACTCGTGCCTGGTGGTGTGCTCCTTGTCGCCGACGAACGCGCCGCGGAGCAGTTCACCGCACCTGGAGACCCGTTCGAGCGGCTCTTCTACGGTGCCTCGTTGCTGGTCTGCCTGCCCGGGTCGCTCGTCGACGGCGGGGTCGGCACGGGTACCGCGATCAGGCCGTCGACCGTGCGGGAGTACGCCGCCGCGGCCGGCTTCGCGTCGTGCGAGGTCGCCGACATCGAGCACCCGCTGTTCCGGTTCTACGTCCTGCGCAAGGCGGGATGACGCCCATCTCAGGTCGCCCCGTCCAGGGCAGCCGCGAGGTCAGCCCACAGGTCGTCGACGTCCTCGATGCCCACCGACAGACGCAGCAATGTCTCGGGCACCTCAGCGTTCTCGCCAGGCCATTTGCGGCGCCGTTCCAGGCTGGACTCCACACCGCCGAGGCTGGTCGCGTGCACCCACAGCTCCGTCGAGGCGGCCACCTCGTCGGCGCCCGCGGCATCCCCGTGCAGTACCACGCTCACCATCGCCCCGATGCCCGGGTAGTGCACCTCCGCGACAGCGGGATGCTCGCCCAGGCGCCGCACCAGCTCGGTGGCGTTGGACTGCGCCCGCTCGACACGCACGTGCAGGGTCCGTAGCCCGCGCAGCGCCAGCCACGACTCGACGGTTCCCGGGACGGCGCCGTTCGTGCTGCGGTAGGCCACCAGCCGCTCGACGAGGACCGCATCAGAGGCCACCGCGACCCCCAGCAGCAGGTCAGCATGGCCGGACAGGTACTTGGTGGCGCTGTGCACCACCACGTCCGCACCCGACTGCAGCGGACGCTGCAGGATCGGTGTCGCGAAGGTGTTGTCCACCGCCAGCATCGCACCGGCCACACCGGTCCGGGCAGCGAGGTCGTCGAGGTCGACCGTGCGCAACAGCGGGTTGGTCGGGCTCTCCACCCAGCACAGGTCGGCGCCCTGGAGAGCTTCGGTGCCGGCGTCGCGGTCAGTGAGGTCAACCAGGCGTACCCGCAGGCGACCGGTGGCCTCCAGTCGTGTGAGCAGCGTGAGCGTGCCGTAGTAGGACGCCGGGGAAGCCACCACGATGCCGCCGTTCGGAACCAGGTCGACGACCGCCGCGACGGCTGCCAGCCCCGACGCGAACGACGTCGCTACCCCACCTTCGAGCGCGCCGACAGCCGTCTCGAGCATCTCCCAGGTCGGGTTCCCGTATCGGCCGTACCCGACGTCACCACCGGCGTGGTAGGTCGAGGCCAGCACGATCGGCGGGTTCATCGGCCCGTCGGGTCGTCGTGGTGGACGACCGGCGGAGACAGCGATCGTGGCGGGGGACAACGAACCGATCTCCGTCATGGGGGGGAGTATCCCGGTTCGCCGGTATCGTCGCGGCCGATGACTGAAACGCCACGCGGGGGCCGCCCACGCATCGCCGTCGTCTTCGGTGGTCGCAGCACCGAGCATGCGGTGTCGTGCGTCTCGGCGGGCAGCGTGCTCGCCGCGATCGACCGGGGGCGCTATGACGTCATCCCGATCGGCATCTCCCGTGAGGGTCGCTGGGTGCTCGCCGCGGACGAGCCGGACCGGCTGGTCATCACCGGTGAGCGGCTGCCGGAGGTCGAAGGGGTAGGTGCGACGGTCGTCCTGACCGGTGACCCGACCCATCGCAGCCTCGTCGTGCAGGAGCCCGGCCAGGTGCCGCGCGAGATGGGCGACGTCGACGTCGTCCTGCCACTGCTGCACGGTCCATTCGGTGAGGACGGCACGATCCAAGGCCTGCTCGAGCTCGCCGGTGTGCCCTACGTCGGCTCGGGTGTCTTCGCCTCCGCGGCCGCGATGGACAAGGGGCACATGAAGGCGCTGCTGCAGGCGGCCGGGCTGCCTGTCGGCCCGTACGCCGTGGTGACACCGAGACAGTGGGACAGCGACCCCGCGGCCGTGCGGGAGACCGCATCGGTGCTCGGATATCCCCTGTTCGTCAAGCCGGCCCGGGGCGGCTCGAGCGTCGGAATCACCAAGGTGTCTGGGCCGGACGAGCTCGACGCCGCGGTGGAGGCGGCTCGCGGGCACGACCCGCGGGTGGTCCTCGAGGCAGCCGTGCAGGGTCGGGAGATCGAGTGCGGTGTCCTCGAGGGCATCGATGGCGCCACTCCGGACGCGAGCCTGCCCGGGGAGGTTGTCGTCGGCGGCGGCCACGAGTTCTACGACTTCGCGGCCAAGTACCTTCCGGGCGAGGGCACCGACCTCCTCGTGCCAGCCGACCTCCCGGCCGAGGTCGTAGCGTCCGTGCAGCAGCTGGCGATCCAGGCCTTCGAGGCACTGTCGTGCGAGGGCCTGGCCCGCGTCGACTTCTTCGTCGGACCCGACCGCTCGGTCCTCGTGAACGAGGTCAACACCATGCCGGGCTTCACGCCGGTGTCCATGTTCCCGTTGATGTGGCATGCCTCCGGCCTCGACTACCCCGCTCTGGTCGACCGCCTCGTCGAGACGGCGCTCGCCCGGCGCCCCGGTCTGCGCTGACCCATCAGATCCGGCGCACGGTGGACCGGATCGCCGCGGCGAGGTCGACCAGCGGTGCGGTGGCCTGCGCGCGCGGGGTGGATCTCGGCACGCTGAGCTCGACGTAGGCTCGGCGGCCAACCGTCGTGAACTCGTACGCCGACGAGCGCTCGGTCAGGAACCAGTCGACGCCGTTCACGACGAGCACCTCGGCGGTCGGGGTGAGCCCCGCGGGTCGCTCGACGCCGCAGCGCAGCCGCAGAGGGGGGTCTCCCCACGCTGCCGTGCGCCGGGAGGGCGGGACTGTCTCGCGTCGGTCATGTCCGTTGAGATCGTCGGGCAGCGCGTCGTGCAGACGCGGGCAGGCCGCCGGACCGGCGCTCGGCGGCACCGACACCGCCACCGATGGTGCGGAAAAGCAGGCACCGAGCAGCAGGCCGGACGCCGCGACCGTGATCCTTCGCTGCATGCGCGCCGGACGGCGCGCGACCCCGCGGAGACCTCTCAGAGGTGGACGACGGGGCAGGTCAGCGTCCTGGTGATGCCGTCGATGGCCTGGACCCGGGCCACGACCATCTTGCCGAGGTCGTCGACATTCCTCGCCTCTGCCCGCACGATCACGTCGTACGGGCCGGTCACGTCCTCGGCCTGGGTGACTCCCTTGAGCTCACCGATCTCGCGAGCCACCGCAGCGGCCTTGCCGACCTCGGTCTGGATCAGGATGTAGGCCTGGACAACCATCGGCATGGGCCTTTCGCTCGAAGGGCGGCGCGGGTCAGTACCGTCTGTGCCTTCCACGGGGCTATCGATCGCGAGCGAACCTACCGGACCGGGAGGCACAGGGCGTGAGCGGGACCGCTGGCCTGACCGTGGGCGGGCTCGGTGAGGACGCGCTCGTCGCAGCCATCACGCAACGGCTCGCTGACGCCGGGCCGCCGGCCGGCGTCCTGCTCGGCCCGGGTGACGACGCGGCCGTGGTCGCCGCGCCGGACGGGCGCGTGGTCGCCACCACGGACGTCCTGGTCGAGGGACGCCACTTCCGCCGTGACTGGTCCAGCGCGAGCGACGTCGGCGCGCGGGCCGCCGCGGCCAATCTCGCCGACGTCGCCGCCATGGGTGCGGTGCCGACCGCGCTGCTGGTGGGCCTGGCTGTTCCGGCTGACTGCTCGCTCGAGTGGGTGCTCGAACTTGCCGACGGGCTCGGCGAGGAGGCGTCGACTGCGGGTGCTGCGGTGGCCGGCGGTGACGTCGTACGCAGCGAGGTGCTGTCCGTGTCCGTCACCGCGCTGGGCTCGCTCGAGGGCCGTTCACCGGTCACCCGTGGTGGAGCGCTGCCCGGTGACCTGGTGGCCGTGGCGGGGCGGCTCGGGTGGGCAGCCGCCGGGCTCGCGGTGCTGTCCCGCGGCTTCCGGTCCCCGCGCGCGCTGGTGGAGGCCTATCGGAGGCCGGCCCCGCCTTATACCGAGGGACCGCGGGCCTCGGCACTGGGAGCGACAGCCATGGTCGATGTCAGTGACGGGCTGGTGCGCGACCTGGGTCACGTCGCGAAGTCGAGCGGCGTGGGGATCGGCCTGACGCGGGCCGCGTTTCACGTACCGCAGGAGTTCGTCGACACGGCGCGCGCCCTGAGCGCCGACCCGATGCACTGGTTGCTCGGTGGCGGCGACGACCACGCGCTCGCTGCGTGCTTCCCGCCGGAGGTGGACCTGCCGATGGCGTGGAGCGTGGTCGGGCGGGTGGAGGAGGGCGAGGGGGTGCTCGTCGACGGCCAGAAGTGGACCGGCCCGACAGGATGGCAGGCGTTCTGAGAACTACTGCGTGACCTTGCCGGCCTTGATGCAGGAGGTGCAGACCTTGAGCCGCTTCGGCGTCCGACCGACCAGTGCGCGCACGGTCTGGATGTTCGGGTTGAAGCGGCGCTTGGTGCGCCGGTGAGAGTGGGAGATCGTGTGACCGAAGCCCGGACCCTTGCCGCAGATGTCGCAGGTCGCAGCCACGGCGGATCTCCAGACGAGGTGGGGTCGGACTCGAGTCGGGGCCGGACGCGATGGCCCAGCAACCACGTCAGGGTAACCGACCGAAGCGCGTGGGCGCCAACCGACCGAGCCCGTCGAGCCGGGCCACGGGTCCGACCCCGCGACTACTCTCTCGCGCATGTCGGCTGCCGGGCTGCGTGACCTGGACGCGTCGGCGCTGACCCGCTGGGCGGTGCTGGGCCGCGATGCCCTGGGTGCGGCTCGCGAGGAGATCGACGAGCTCAACGTCTATCCCGTGCCCGACGGTGACACCGGCACCAACCTCCATCTCACCGTTGCTGCGGCGGTGGAGGCGTTGGAGGCGCTGGAGGCGGAGCCGGACGCCGGCCTCGGGGCGCGCTGCGCGGCGCTGGCCCAGGGGGCGCTGCTGGGTGCGCGGGGGAACTCGGGAGTGATCCTGAGCCAGCTGCTGCGGGGGTTCGCGGACTCGCTGTCGTTCGACCGGGTCGGGGC